>CAMCTU010000050.1 GCA_945878525.1 Sphingobacterium thalpophilum | reverse complement strand
TCTTCCTGAATCGCACAGTTTACAACCTCCTGCACTGATCGGTTATGGCCGAGATGGATTACCTCTGCCCCCGAGGACTGAAGTATGCGGCGCATAATGTTGATGGTAGCATCATGACCATCGAACAAGGCAGCTGCTGTAACAAAACGGATCTTTTGTTTAGGTTTGTAGACTTCGGTCATTTTGGTTCCTAATTGGGCTATAAAGGTAAGAATAATTGGATTGATGCGAGATTTAGGAGGGGCTGGAAATAAGAAGGAGAGTTCAGGTTTGCTTCCAGTTATTGGGATGGCTTACGCCCAAAAATTTTATTGTGTATGATTAAGCCTCCATAGGACCCCGATTTCTATGATCTATGCAACTAATTTTTGATAATTTTTTTCATAGGTTCGGTGGTCGCATATTTATAGAAACGTAATAGAACATCGTTTTCGACCCTGAAGGGGTCGAATGTGAAAATTCCCAGTACATGCGACCCCTTCAGGGTCGGGATTATCGCATTCGCATTCTACAAACATTTGACCCCTTCAGGGTCAAGATTCCCAATTCAAATATTATAACATTTGACCCCTTCAGGGTCAGAGATAAGATTCTAAATAGAAGGATAGTCATCAATTCAGAGATTGTAGTTTTACCATTACAGATTAGCCGACCCCGATAGTCATCAATTCAGAGATTGTAGTTTTACCATTACAGATTAGCCGACCCCGAAGGTGGTCGCATATGTACGGTTAACACATGCGACCACCTTCGGGGTCGGGAAACAGGATTTCATGATTTTCTATAAACATGCGACCCCTTCGGAGTCGGCTGATCTATTATGAGATATGGCCTCAATTGGGCAAATGGGCAAAACGTTACCGTATACATATTGACCAACTCCCGGCAAATTTCATTTTCCAATTATCCGACGAGGAGGTTGAGGAAATGGTATCGCATTTTGCGATACCATCCTAACTCATTTCCTTTACCAGTAAACTCAATTTGGAAAATAAATCTAAATTTGCAAGGTCTACAAAAGTTAAAATCTAAAATCAAGATTAATCAATACTCATATTCTTAAATCGAATAATCCCGGAATGCATTATAAATATTTTATAACCCTGCTTCTTTTCTTTGGTATCCAGCAAGCTGCAAAAGCAAACTTTGTATTCAACTCCAATTCAATAGCAGCGTATCAGGCCTTATTTGATTTGCGGTTCAATGATGCAAGGAAATATATCCGGGATGAGAAAATAAATAATCCACAAAATGGCATTCCGATTTTGCTTGAAAATTACCTTGATTATTTATTTCTTCTTACTTCAGAAAATACCATCGAATTTGAAAAGTTTAAGGACCGGAAATCAGACAGGATTGATGCGATCAAAAAAAATGATAAAAATTCGCCCTATTATCTTTTTGCCCAGGCAGAGATTTATCTTCAATCAGGAATGATTAAAGCTAAATTCGGAGAATATGTTTCTTCCGCCTATGATTTCAAAAAGGCAAAAGACTTATTAATCGAGAATAACGGGAAGTACAAAGACTTTTTACCCAATCAAAAAAGTCTTGGAATGATAGAAGTGATCTTTGGAGCCGTACCGACAAATTTGAGGGGGATAGCCAGTGTTTTGGGTTTTGAGGGAAATATTACGAAAGGAAATAAACAATTAGAAAGGTTCAGGCTGCAGATTGCTAACAGTAAATTTAGCTTTTACAATGATGAAATTGTGACCCTAATTTGTTTAACAAATGTAGATGTAATTCAAGGCAGAAATAGTTACAGTTACATGACACCTCTTTTAAATTCCATGAGTGATAAAAGCCTCCTTAAACCTTATTTGCAGGGGTACACTGCCTTTAAAACCGGACATGCAGATGCTGCAATTAAATTTATCGAAGCCGCTCCAAAAGGCAGTCAGTACGCCGACTTACCACTAATGAATTACCTGATGGGCAATGCCAAACTCTGCCGTATGGATTCGGATGCGAACCATTATCTCAGCAAATTTGCGAATGAGACCTACAGTACAAATTATGTAAAGGACACTTATTTGAGGCTTGCATTCTATTACCTGCTAAGAAATAATCTTTCCCAGTACAACTATTATTTAGGATTGGTAAGAACTAAAGGTTCGGTAATTATTGAAAAGGACAAGCAGGCTTTGAAGGAATCCAATGACCCTAGACCCAATATAATTCTTTTGAAAGCAAGACTTTATTTCGATGGCGGCAATTATAATAATGCATTGGCTCAATTAAAGTCAATTCAAATTGATGATTTAAAAAACCAGAAAGATAAATTAGAACTTTATTATCGCTTTGGGCGTATCTACGATATGATGAACAATTTTGATGATGCTTTGCTTTACTATCAGCGTACAATCAATATGGGTAAAAATCAGAACAACTATTTTGCAGCTTATTCGGCGCTAAAATCGGGTAATATTTATGAATACCTAAAAGATTATAAAAATGCAGCTATTCACTATAATATGGCCATAGAAATGAAAAATCATGAGTATCAAATCGGTATTGGTACCCATGCAAAGGAAGGCTTGAGAAGACTCAAACAACGATAAATCAAATTAATTTATTTATCCGGCAGCGTATTTTAAATTTAAAAATTATCTTTGATTTTATAATTTTGCAGCTATATGTAGCTATTGGAATTCTTACAGAAGAGATCATTATTAAAACTTTAGCTCAAAATGCCGGAAAAAAAGATACTGATAACCGGGGCAAGCAGGGGTTTGGGCTTTGCAATTTCAAAAGCTCTATCAGCTGAGTATACATTAATTCTACATGCCACAAGCAAGGAAAGTTTTAGCCATGTTGACCCTAAACACCACCTGCTTTGTGCTGATCTAAGCGATCCGAATGAACTCAATGATTTTTGTAAACGTTTAAAAAAAGAGCATGGAGATACCCTGTACGGAGTAATCAATAATGCGGGCGTAACATTTGACAAATCCCTTATTTATCAACCGGAAAATGAAATTGACAAAATGTTACATGTTAATTTGAAAGCTCCGATCATGATCTGTAAGGCTGTATTGAAACAATTCCTTTTGAATAAACAAGGGGTTATAATCAACGTAAGTTCATGTGTTGGTGAAACTGGAAATGCATTTCAGGCAGTTTATTCTGCCACCAAAGCAGGATTAGCGGCCCTATCAAAATCTCTTGCCCGCGAAGTTTCAGCTTTAAGCGAAGAACATGCCATCAGGATATTAAGCATAGCTCCGGGTTTTATTGAAACAGAGATGACAGATTCGGTACCCGAAAAATTCAGACAAGAATATTTAAAAGCCATTCCTGCCAATCGCTTCGGTCATGTTAACGAGGTTGCGGATGTGGTTGCTTTCCTTTTGTCGGATAAAGCATCATATATAAACGGAACTAACATAAATATAAATGGTGGGATATTATGATAAGGGCAAACATGTAGAAAGCCTGTGTTCAATACATCCGAGAGAAATACTTATTGCCTACGGTCCTAAGAAGTTGCTTGTTGATAAATATCACTGGCACTCTCCAAAAACAGGTATTGTGGCAAGCTACACTCCAACAGATTTTGATGTAGAAGACCATTTTGACATTTTCAGAGGAGTAGATCAGATTGAGTCCTTTGTTCAGGCAACATCTGCATCTTTATCCATGTTTTTGATCTGTCAGAATAATAATTGTGCCCCGGAGGATTTGAGAGAAAAATCTGTCCCAAGCTTCATCAGCGTAGGCAATGTGAACTTCATGTCTGCTCTTGAAAAGGGTGATACTTATGTTATTCTGGGGAAAATAACATTTTATAAATTTAAACAAATGGTTTGCGATGGGAGGATCTACCGATGCCCCCAGGGATTAGACCTTGACGAGTATTTCAAAGATTTTAACGAAGATCGTTTACTCAAATATGATCTCTTACCTGATTTTAAACTTATCTCTGATTACTACGATATAACAGGGCGGGAAATTGACATAGAATATTTTAGAGCAATAAACAAAAAGTAGATTTTAATGGAAAGACAAGAAATTATTGACGGGTTAATTGAAGTACTTAAAACCGTTCGAATGATAGAGCCCGAAAAATTAGTAGGTGTAACAGAAGAAACAGATTTTTTAGCTGATATGAATGTACCATCATCTCAAATGATCGCTATCGTCGCAAAAGTCGAACAAAAGTTTGATATTGAATTTGAAGACGATGATATTGATGATTTGGGCTCAACAGTCAAGGATGTTGTTGATCTGATTTTAAAAGTAAAAGCACGTGGATAATATCCCTGGCAGAAAGGTAGCAGTAGTGGGTATGGGGGGAGCTTTCCCCACCTGCAAGAATCTTTCTGAATTTAGCGGCAAATTATTTACAAATAAAAGTCTGATCCGCACATTTGATGATGCCATGGCTTATGAGAAGCAAGTCAGGTCTACTGTAGCGGGTTTTATCACCGAGCCAGAAATGGATCTGGAGGTAATTTGGGACCCAATGGAAGGCATATACCCAGAGACCTATATTGATAAACTGAACCGAATACCGGATGCTAATCTTGCCACCGCAGACGTAGGCAGCATCTGGTCAATGCTTGCAGCACAAGAGGCCATAAAAATGGCCGGGTGGTCAAAAGATCTTGTCCAGTCAGAGCAAACCGGCGTTGTAATAGGTTCCGGAGGTTCAGCTAACACTATTCTCAGAAACGGATGGCACAACTTTTACGTTTTTGGCAGAAAAACACGACATTCAGGTGGTCATACGGTCGACCGAACTATGACCTACCGCGAAGCAGCCAATGTGTCGGTTCTTATAAAAAATAAAGGTGTTTGTGAAACCATTAGCTCTGCATGTGCCACCGGGCTCGGTAACATTGGCTACGCCTATCGACTGATAAAATATGGCATTCAAGACCGGGCGATCACCGGTGGGGTAGAAAGTACATCGCTTGAAACCTTTATTGGTTTCGATGGAATGATGGTTTTAAGCCGGGGTTTTAGCCCTGAAGAAAGCTCGCGCCCATTTGATATGGCTAGAAACGGATTCGTTTGTTCATTCGGTGCAGGCATAGTAGCCCTTGAAGAATATGAGCAGGCAGTATCCCGTGGTGCTGATATCCTGGGTGTGATTGACGAATATTTTAACAACTCAGACGGCGACGGAGATATGTTCTATCCCTCGTTTGACGGACAAAAAAGGTTGTGGAAAGGGGTAATGGCAGGTTCTGACGAAAAACCTGATGTAGTAAAGGTACATGGTACATCTACTCCATCGGGAGATGCTATTGAACTCTTAAGCGTGGTTGATGCATTGGGTGAAGAAGGATACCATATATCTGCACCAAAATCGCAATTTGGACATATGTTGGGTGGTGCCGGTTCAGTAGAATTCATAACTGCTTTATTGATGCTTAAAGAACAAAAAGTTTTACCCTGTTTAAATTCCACGAACCTTAACCCTGAACTGGAAACGTTTCAGAAAAGTACGGATTGGAAAGGACCGATCAAGCCTTTAGCAGCTTACAGGCACTTACTTCCTCAGGAAAGTTTTTCCAAACCCATAAATAACATAGTTTGCCTGAACTATGGCTTTGGTGGAACCAACAGTGCTTTAAAATTGTCAAGATATGATAAATAATACTGGTAAAGTTGCGGCAATTTTTGGAGTCAGGAATGAAGAATCAATAGCTTATAATATTGCGCTGAAACTGCATCAGTCAGGTTGTAAAATTGCCTTAAGCTATGTTGAAGATACGCGTGATGAAGTGCTGTACTTGCTTGAAAAATTAGGCCTTGATACCACACTCGCCATGCAGGTTGATGTAAGAGATGAAGTTCAGATCAGCGATTTTCTGACCGCGGTATACCATACCCATGGTCCCATAGATTATATTTTACATGGCGTAGCCTTTGCAAACACCAAAGTGCTGTGTTCAAACTTTCTAGGCAGTACAGAACCCGTACCTTCCTATATAGATATCCCTTTCGAAGACCTGATGGATTCTTTTAATATCAGTGCTTATTCTCTGTTAAGAATCGCCAGAGTAGCTGAAAGTTTGTTACAGAAAAGTGCATCAATTCTTACTCTTACCTATAATGCGGCAAACAGAGTTATTCCACAATACGGAGGAATGGCGATAAATAAGGCTGCTCTTGATAATATCATGCTGTACCTAGCCAGCTACTTTCGTAACAAGCAGGTAAGAGTAAATGCAATATCTGCCGGATTGGTGATGACTACTTCCTCAGGTGGAATTAATGGTGTGCGTAAAATGCGTAAATTAGGAAAATATATGGCCCCATTAGGAAATATTGATGCGGGTGATGTGGGCGATACCGCTTTATATTATTTCTCTGATCTGTCTAAAAAAGTAAGCGGAAATATTCATTTTGTGGATGGTGGATTTAATATCATGGCAGTACCTGTTTTAGATGAAGAATGAGTTGGAAATAACTGTAAATCAAATAACTGCACAGCGCACATTTGCTGTCGGAAATGATTTGGTACATATAGAAAATTTTAAACTTTCACTCAGTGATCTCTTCAAAAAAAAGGTCTATACCCCCGCTGAAATAGCTTATTGCGAAAGCTTCAGTGATTCCTTGCAGCGCTATGCGTCAACTTGGGCGGCTAAAGAGGCTGTGTATAAAGCCATCAAACAACTGGATTCAACGCCTCTTGGATGGAAAAAAATAGAAATTACAAGATCCAAAAAAGCAGGAATGCCTAACGTGATATTGCCAGAACATCTCAAGAACTACGAGCTGAGCCTTAGCATATCACATGACGCTGAGTATACCTGGGCTCTGGCATTAATTAATGCAATAGTTTAATCCATTGACCTCGCATTTTTATCATTCAGATTTTGTTGATCTCCATTATTATAAATATGGAAGCGGCGAAGAGCATATGCTGTGTTTTCATGGTTTCGGTATGCATGGAAAGCAGTTTCGGGAATTAGAACCAGAACTAGGAAATAAATATACTTTTTGGGGCTTCGATTTGTTCTTTCATAAATCCACCCGGCTTAAAGACCAAAGTCTGGAAACTGTAAAATCGGGCCTGGCAAAGAAAGAGTTAGCCAAGCTCATTTTAGAATTTTGCCAGGCACAAAACATCAATCGCTTTTCGGTAATTGGTTATTCAATGGGCACTCATTACGCAACCACAATTGCTGAAGAGCTTCCCGAAATGATTAATGATTATATCGTAGCGGCACCATCATCCATAAAGCCTGGAAATATTATCAGATTCTTTAGCAGAAGTAAATTCGGAAATAAGGTCATTGAGAAGGTATCTTTAAGTAAAGATGCGATGGTTAAGGTCTTAAACATGTGTAAACGGGCTCGTTTTATAGATGATGAGGGACATGGAATTCTTTTAAAAGAAATTGAGACGCATGAATTGAGGTTTAACTTGTACGCCAGCCTGACTTATCTTCGTTTTTTAAAAACGAATGAATCAAAACTAATTGATGCCTTAAATAACCATCCAATCCGGAGTATCTTTATTTTCGGGAAGCTTGATAAAACATATCCGCTAAGCATTGGGAAATCTTTTTTACCACAAATAAAAAAAGCCGAAATATTGAATTTAAATGAAGGGCATGAAATGATCAATAAAAATTTTGCGAAAGTTTTAGGAGATTTGCTGTCATGATCATTAAATCAAAGCCCTTACCGCAATTCTGGTTAAACTTTATTGGTTACCTATTGTCCATATTTTTCGAGAAAATTTATTTAAACAAGATCATCATAAGGCCTGTTGAGATTAAATCTGACCATTCCTATATTTTATCGTTGAATCACTTCAGTTTTGCGGATGGTCCTTTAGGTTTTTATCTGGCTTATCAGTTATTTTTCAAGCAGGGCAAAATGAAAAAGTTTTACATTATGTCTTTAAAAACACAAATGGAAAAAAAATGGTGGCTAAGATATCTTGGTTCATTTTCTGTTGATCCGGGAAAACTATCTGTGAATGAAAGTTTAGCTTATGCAGCTGAAATATTGAATGAACCAGGTAATTTATTATTGTTTTTTCCTCAGGGAAATCTTGAAAGCGTTCATATAAGAACTATACAATGTCAAGATGGAATATCACAAATAGTACCCCAAATCACAGGTAAGTGCCAGCTATTATGGAGCAGCAATATTGGCGAATATTTCGAAAGTTTATTACCTTCCGTATATTTTAATATGCTCGATTGCGGTACCGCTGAAGATTTTGATTTTGACCAGTTTAAACAAGATATAAACAGGCATCACAGAGAATCCTTAAAAAAGAGTGTGAGATTTACCGTGGAAGAAGATTAAAAAATTATTAGTTATAACTTGAAATTGATTTAATATTTAACAACCACATATCTGCAGGCAGGCAGGGAAACATAGCATGTTTTCGCTGCCAAGGTTCATTTTAGACACAGATAGCCTTGAAGCTTTGCTTCAATCTATGTAATTTACAATCTATGTTTCCATTAAATCTTAATATAAGTCGATCTATGTGCTTAGATTTTTATAAATGGAACTTAGGTTTAGTATTGGCTTTGTTCCAATAATTAAAATCTATAATAATCTTTGTTACGTATCTTCAAAAAACAAACAAAATGAAACATTTTTTTAAGATTATACCCGTATTTGTACTTATTCTGGTTTTGTTTTCCTGCGAAGCAATCTCTCAGAAAAAAACTGATGTCAGAAAAGTGAAACTTACAGCGCCCCAGGGTAAAGCAATCGCTGCATTTGCAGAGGGTTGTTTCTGGTGCTCTGAGCATATCTTTGAGGCTGTGGTAGGAGTAGATTCTGCCATTTCAGGTTATGCAGGTGGAAATGTACCAAACCCAACCTACGACCTGGTTAATACGGAAACCACTGGCCATGCTGAAACTGTTTTGGTTTACTATAACCCCAAATTAATTACTTATGCAGAGCTTTGTAAGGTATTCTTTGCCTCTCACGACCCAACTACACCTAATCAGCAGGGTCCTGATAGAGGCTCATCGTACCGTTCCATACTTTTTTATACCGGTGAAGCAGAAAAGGCCGCAGCACAACAGTCTGTAAAAGATGCAACCAATGCGGGCAGATTCAAAAAATCAATTGTAACTGAGCTAAAGCCATTAACAGAATTCTACCGTGCAGAAGGCTACCATCAGGATTATATCGAACATAACCCCAATCAGGGATACGTAAGAGCTGTTTCTATTCCAAGGTTTGAGTTGTTTAAGAAGACGTATAAGGGGAAGCTAAAGTTGTAAGTAATAAGTTATAGGTTGTAAGTTTACATTCATTCTCCATTGGAATAAGATAAATCAAAACTTAATTAGAGGTGAATTTAATACCTTTTAATTTGGAATATAACCTTTGTTCTTGAATAACGCATTCATTTGCTAATTATCTCATTTTCAAATTTGCTAATTCAAACTTTTGTAAACGCGACTGACGAATTTATCTTGCATGATGAATATCTAAATTCGTAAGTCCTGCCCATTTGCTCATTCATTTGCCAAATCAATATGCTCATTTGCTCATTTTCAAATTTGCTAATTGATTTCTCTACCTTTACTAAATGGATTACCAGGTACACCATCTGCAAAACGGAATACGTGTTTTGCATAAACCAAGCCCTTCCAATATTTCACATACCTGTATTATCATCAATGCGGGTTCCCGTGATGAAAATCCTTCCAAAGATGGGCTCGCACATTTCATTGAACACCTACTATTTAAACAAACTGAAAAGAGAAATACCAACCAAATCCTTAACCGCCTTGAATTGGTTGGAGGGGATCTTAATGCTTATACCACAAAAGAATACACCTGTGTTCATGCATCTTTTTTGAAACCTCACCTTGAACGATCTCTGGATCTTTTTGAAGATATCGTTTTCCATTCCGTATTTCCGGAAGAGGAAATGAAAAAAGAAAAGGATGTCATCCTGGATGAAATAGCCTCTTACCAGGATCAGCCTGATGAGGCAATTAATGATGATTTTGAAGATCTGCTCTTTGAAGGACATCCACTGGGCCGTAATATTCTCGGGACCCCATTAACTGTTCAGGGTCTTACTAAACAGGATATTACCGATTATCACGAGGCAAACTACCGAACGGATGAAATCATCATCGGAATTCTCGGGGATTATAATTTTAAAACAATTATCCGCTTCAGTGAAAAAATTTTCGGCGGGATCCCGGCCAATTTGCCTGAAAGAATACGCGAAAAAACAGGAACCTATTCAGCGAAAAACCTGGTTTTTACTAAACCTATCAACCAGTCGCATTGCGTAATTGGTAACCGATCCTATTCCATGCATCATAAACAAAAGACAGCATTTCTTCTGCTCAACAATCTGCTGGGGGGTACCGGGATGTCCTCAAGGTTGAACCTCGAAATCCGCGAAAAATATGGCATCGCTTATACCATCGAATCAAACTACACTCCAATGAGTGATACCGGTATATTTTCAATCTATTTCGGTACCGATACAGAAAAAACAGAAAAAGCCATAAAACTCGTAGAAAAGGAATTGAGAAAGCTCAGAGAGCAAAAACTGGGTCCTGTACAATTGAGACAAGCGAAGGACAAATTTATCGGACAAATCGCTCTCGGTGAAGAAAATAGAATTGGACTGCTGATTTCAATGAGCAAAAGTCTGCTGGATTACGGCCGGGTAGATTCACTAGAAGAAATATTTGCGAAAATAAATGCTGTAAGTGATTCTCAGGTACTTGAAATTGCCAATGAAATGTTCGATCCAAAAGAACTCAGCGTCATGATCTTTAATCCTTAAGAATAATTCCCATTCAATAGGTCATCAAATAAAAATTGCTAATTTTCCTTTGAAAAAGTCTATAAACAGATAAAAATCTATTTATATAATCAATGAAACGGTCCAGATTATTTAATCACATTCATATCGATGGGTATTCTGCGACTCCAAAGTATCTTCAGTTAACCAATTCAATCAAAGATTCAATCATCGCCGGTAAAATTAAAAAGGATGATTTGCTCCCATCTATCAATGAACTAAGCTGCATTCTCGACATTTCAAGAGATACAGCTGAAAAAGGTTATAAATACCTGAAAAATATGGGCATTGTTAATTCTGTACCGGGTAAAGGATACTATATCAGCAATGTTGATTTCAGACAACAGCTTCGCATATTCCTATTATTCAACAAGTTAAGTTCTCATAAGAAAATAGTCTATGATGCTTTTGTGGCTACCCTTGGAGAGCATGTTGCCATCGATTTTTATATCTATAATAATGATTTTGCACTGTTCAAAAAGCTTCTTGATAACAAAAGGGAAGATTATTCGCATTACGTAATCATCCCACATTTTAATGAGGGCGGTGAAGAGTCATACCGACTGATTAATGAAATCCCAAAAAACAAGCTGGTATTACTGGATAAATTATTGCCCGGTGTTGATGGTCAATATGCAGCAGTTTATGAGAATTTTGAAAAGGATATTTACCAGGCCCTGGAGCAAGCCCTGGAGCAGTTAAGCAAATACCACACTCTAAAAATCATTTTCCCCGATAAAAGCTATTCCTCAAATGAAATAATCAAAGGCTTTAATCGCTTCTGCCAGCAATATGCATTTTCTCATAAAATAGTAAATGATATCAGTATCGAACCGATTCAGGAAGGCGAGGTTTTTATTAATCTGGTTGAAGCAGATTTAGTAATCCTGATCGAACGTATCATCGCGTTAAAGCTTAGTGTTGGGAAGCAGGTGGGGGTAATATCCTATAATGAAACCCCTTTAAAAAAGGTAATTCTAAACGGAATTACGACTATTTCAACCGATTTTTCAAAAATGGGTGAGCTGGCCGCAGAATTAATACTAAGCAATTCATATGCTCATGCCGAGGTTCCTTTTTACCTTACCTTAAGGCCTTCTCTTTAGAATTTTTTAGCCATTTAAAATAATTGTTTTATCTTAACGTGAACTCGAAATAATATTTAAAAACCACATATCTTCAAGCAGGCATAGAAACATAGGACAATATAGCCTCAAAGCTTCCTTTTGAACGCAGATAGTTTTGAAGCTCAGCTTAAATTTAGGTGATTTACAATCTATTTGTCCTTTAAAGTTTTAAATAAGTGACTCTATATGGTTAGATATTTATGTGTCGAACTCGCTTTATCTTACAATCGCTATTCAGGCTTGCATGACAGTGCATGACGGCTTGATACTAAATGTTCAATAATTTTAATACTTAATCCCAATTCATGCAAGCAATTTTAGGTGTCATTTTTCATTTAATTGGCGGAGCCGCATCCGGCAGTTTTTACCTTCCATTTAAGAAAGTCAAAGGCTGGTCCTGGGAAAGCTACTGGATAATTGGCGGACTTTTTTCATGGCTTATTGTTCCTCCGCTTGCGGCCTATCTCACCATTCCAACATTTTCTGAGATTATCGCTGATACCGATAGCTCCGTTTTGAAGGTTACCTTCATCATGGGTTTGTTATGGGGAATTGGGGGATTAACCTACGGACTAGGAGTTCGTTATCTGGGTATGTCTCTTGGAAACTCCGTTGTTCTGGGATTCTGTTCTGCCCTTGGTTCATTACTCCCGCCCGTGTTTTACGATTTGTATCCTCAAGCCGGAAAGGTCAGTTTTACACAAATGCTGAATGATGAAGGTGGACGCATTGTTCTACTCGGAGTGCTTGTTTGTCTTTTTGGAATTTTCCTGTGTGGTCGCGCCGGAATGCTGAAAGAGCGCGAGTTAAGCGAGGAGACCAAAAAAGAAAGTATTCAGGAGTTTAATCTGGTGAAAGGTTTAATTGTAGCCATTATATCAGGAGTGTTAAGCGCCTGTTTTAATTTCGGAATTGAAGCCGGAAAACCTATGGCTGATGCCGCAAATGCATTATGGAAAAGTGCCAATCCAACAGAAACAACTGAGTTCCTCTTCCAAAATAATGTAACCTATGTGGTTCTTTTATGGGGTGGTTTAGCCACTAACCTGATCTGGTGTATGATCCTGAATACCCGAAATAAAACATTCAGTGATTATTCCAACGTAAAAACCCCGCTACTTAAAAATTATATTTTTTCGGCAATTGCAGGTACAACCTGGTTTTTGCAATTCTTTTTTTATGGCATGGGCGAAAGCAAACTGGGCAATGGAGCAAGCTCCTGGATTCTGCACATGGCATTCATTATCCTTGTTGCAAATATGTGGGGGCTCCTGCTAAAAGAATGGACCGCAGTTAGTAAAAAAACATTTTCAACCTTTATTATGGGGATTATAACCATTATTCTTTCAGTATTACTGGTAGGTTATGGCAATTCCATTTAAAACAATTCAACATGACACAATCAAATTTTAAACACGTAAGCTACCTTTGGGATGATGCTTTAGCTGCTAAACTTGCAGGGGATGAAGTAGCATTGTTAATTTACAGATCTAATATTTTAGGTGCAGACCTAAGATTAACCAATTATGGCGGAGGTAATACTTCCTGCAAAGTGATGGCTAAAGATCCACTGACAGGGGTAGAAACTGAGATCATGTGGATCAAAGGATCAGGTGGGGATATTGGAACTTTAAAGAAAAGCGGACTTGCAGCACTTTACAATGATCGTTTACGTAACCTGAAAAACATTTACCGTGGTCTTGAGCATGAAGATGAGATGGTAGAATTGTTCAACCATTGCATTTATGATCTGAATTCAAAAGCTCCATCTATTGATACACCACTTCATGGTTTTCTTCCCTTTAAACATATTGATCACCTGCATCCTGATGCGGCAATAGCAATTGCTGCAGCAAAAGACGGAAAGAAGATTACCGCAGAACTTTTTAACAATACCATTGGCTGGGTTGACTGGAGAAAGCCCGGTTTTGAACTCGGTTTGGAATTAAAGGCCTGCCTGGATTCTAACCCCGGAATTAAAGGAATTATGCTGGGTTCTCATGGCTTGTTCACTTGGGGTGATACAGCATACGAATCCTATATTAATACGCTTGAAGTGGTTGAAAAATGTGCTGAATTCATTGAGGAAAGTGTCAGAAAAAATGGAAGCGTATTTGCCGGAAAGAAAATTGATGGACTTGCAGAACAGCAAAGGAAGGAGCAGGCAGCGAAAATTGCACCTGTTTTACGCGGACTTTGTTCTTCAGAACGCTCCATGATCGGGCACTTCACCGATGATCCAAGGGTTCTGGAGTTTATCAATTCTAATGATTTGAATCGCCTGGCCCCAATGGGTACCAGCTGTCCGGATCACTTCCTTAGAACGAAGATCAGTCCGCTGATTCTTAATCTCGAGCCTGATGCAGATCTTAGTAATCCCAAAGAACTTAGCACAAAGCTTCAACCACTTTTTGAAGCCTACCGAAAAATGTATGCAGAGTACTACAATACCTGCAAACATCCAAACTCTCCTGCCATACGTGACTCAAACCCGGTGATCATTTTATATCCCGGAGTTGGTCTGTTCTCTTTCTCTAAGGATAAACAAACTGCCAGAGTTGCAGCTGAATTTTATACCAACGCTATCAATGTAATGCGCGGTGCAGAGGCAATCTCTGAATATACTTCACTTCCAAGACAGGAGGCATTTAATATCGAATACTGGTTACTTGAAGAAGCAAAACTTCAACGGATGCCGAAGCCTAAATCATTAAGTGGCAAAATCGCCTTGGTAACAGGAAGCGCTGGGGGTATTGGGAAAGCAATCTCAAAGAAATTTGTTGAAGAGGGTGCAGTCGTTGTTCTGAATGACCTGGATCAGGGCCGCTTAGAAAGTGCAGGATCCCAATTCCTCAAAGAATTTGGCAGAGATAGCTATACCACTGTACAACTGAATGTTACTGAAGATGCAGATATAAAAAATGCTTTTGCACAGGCTGCCCTGAGCTTTGGCGGAATAGATATTATAGTGAATTGTGCCGGATTGTCAATTTCAAAACCAATTGAAGAACATACCGATAAGGATTGGGATCTGCTTTACGATGTACTGGTGAAAGGACAGTTCAAAATCACTCAGGAAGCTGTAAATACTTTGAGAAAGCAGAATATGGGCGGCGACATTTTAAATATTGTGAGTAAAAATGCACTTGTTTCAGGTCCGAATAATGCCGGCTACGGTTCTGCAAAAGCTGCTCAATTACACCTGAGCCGCTTAAATGCCGCAGAACTTGGTCCGGATAAGATTCGCGTGAATGTGGTTAATCCTGATGCGGTGATCGCCGACAGTAAAATATGGGAAGGTGCCTGGGCAGAAGGAAGAGCTAAAGCGTACGGAGTCACCGTTGCTGAACTCCCTGCATATTATGCAAAACGTACCCTGCTGAATGAAACTATTTTACCTGAGGATATTGCCAATGCCTGCTACGTTTTTGTAGGTGGCTTGTTAAAAAAATCAACCGGAAATGTCTTGAATGTGGATGGTGGTGTGGCAATGGCATTTGTGAGATAAGCATTAAATTAGAAATCATGAAGCTTGACGACAGTAAAATTGCTCAGCATAATCAAAGATCAGGAGAAATTCACAGTACTAAATTTGGGTTTTTAAAAACACAAATTGATGGTTGTGAGTCTATTATATCAAAATTAATCGACTTCCAGATTGCAATTCCCAGCTGGGCTTTGGGAAATGGAGGCACCCGTTTCGGGCGGTTTGCCGGAGGTGGTGAACCCAGAAATCTGGAAGAAAAGATTGAAGATGTAGGTTTGATGCACAAATTGAACCGATCAGGAAATGCAATTTCATTACATATCCCCTGGGATATTCCTAAAGATTATGAGGCAATCCGCAATCTGGCAAAGGAACATGAATTGCGCTTTGATGCGATGAATTCCAATACTTTTCAGGATCAAAAGGGTCAGGAGAAAAGCTATAAATATGGTTCATTGCAGCATGTAGATCCGGCTGTTCGAAAGCAGGCTATCGACCATAATATTGAGGTGATCAAACATGGCATTGAACTGGGATCAAAATCATTAACGGTATGGCTGGCTGATGGTTCCTGTTTCCCCGGGCAGCTAAATTTCAGAACTGCATTTCAGAATACACTGGAGAGTTTAAAGGAAATTTATGCTGCACTACCTTCCGATTGGAAAATGTTTGTGGAGTACAAGGCTTATGAACCCAATTTCTATTCCACTACTGTTGGTGACTGGGGGCAATCTTTATTATATGCCAGTAAATTAGGGCCAAAAGCTTTTACACTTGTAGATTTAGGCCATCACTTACCTAATGCGAATATCGAACAGATTGTTTCACTGCTTCTGATGGAAGGAAAACTGGGAGGCTTTCACTTTAACGATTCCAAATATGGCGATGATGACCTGACTGCGGGCAGTATCAAGCCCTATCAGTTATTCTTAATATTTAATGAACTGATCGAAGGAATGGATGACCGAAAAATGAACCATGCCACAGATCTGGGCTGGATGATCGATGCCTCGCATAATGTCAAGGATCCACTTGAAGATCTCCTGCAATCTGTTGAGGCGATCATGATAGCCTATACCCAGGCATTGCTCGTAGACCGGATAGCACTCAGGGAAGCACAGATGAAAAACGATGTAGCCCGTGCTCAGGAAATTTTACAGGATAGTTTCCGTACTGATGTGAGACCATTGGTTGCTGAAGCACGCCTTCGTTCAGGTGGAGCGATAAACCCAATAGGTTTATTCCGTGAACTGAATGTTCGTGCAGAACTGATCAGGGAAAGGGGTATGGAGACTGCTGCTACTGGATTATAATCATTTTAATCAGAACAAAATATAAAATCATGCAGCTTCCGGTAATAGCCGTATTTGATATTGGGAAAACGAACAAAAAGCTGATTCTATTTGATGAACAGTTAAAAATCGTTTTTGAACATGCTGATCAGTTTGCCGAAATCGAAGATGAAGATGGATTTGCCTGCGATGATCTTGAAAAACTGAACAATTTTGTATTCGAATCGCTTCACAAGGTTCTGTCCAAGCCGGAATTTGAAATTAAGGGACTCAATTTCACGGCCTACGGCGCGAGTTTTGTCTACATTGATGAAAACGGAAAAGCACTCAGCCCATTATACAATTATTTAAAGCCCTATCCGGAAGAGTTGCTTGAGCAATTTTATTCTAATTACGGGGGCAAGACTGAGTTTGCAAAAGAAACCGCATCCCCGGTACTTGGAAGCCTGAATTCGGGTATGCAACTTTACCGAATTAAACAAGAACGTCCGGATTTGTTAGGCAGGATCAAGTATGCATTACATTTACCCCAATATCTGAGTTTCCTCATCAGTGGAAAAAGCTGTTCTGACATTACAAGTATCGGCTGTCATACCAATCTCTGGGATTTCCGGAAAAAAACTTACCATTACTGGCTTGAAAAAGAAAACCTGATCGGTAAACTAGCGCCTATTTTACCTTCCAATACTGTAATCAGAACAAATTTTGAAGGACATAATTTTGATGTGGGTATCGGATTGCATGACAGCTCAGCGGCTTTGATTCCGTATCTGGTCAATTTTAAAGAACCCTTCCTGCTGATTTCAACCGGCACCTGGTGCATCAGTTTAAATCCATTTAATGCGAGTCCGCTAAGTAATTTTGAACTTGAATCAGATTGCCTCTGCTACTTGCATTATGAGGGTAAACCCGTTAAAGCCTCCCGTCTTTTTGCAGGAAATGAGCATGAACAGGAGCTAAACAGAATTTCAAAATTCTTTTCAGAGCCCAGAACAAAATATGAGCAAATGAATTTTGATTCTTCTTTTTTAAATCTTTTAGATCATGAAAAGGTTTACTCAGGAAATGATCTCGCATCCTATGCATCGGATAAAGAAGCGTATCACCGGTTAATGATCCACATCATCAAACAACAAAAAAAATCCAGTGAACTTGTGATAAGCGGATCAGACGTGAAACGAATTTTTGTTGATGGTGGTTTCAGTAAAAACTCAATTTACATGAACCTTTTATCCATTGTTTTTCCAGAAATGGAAGTCAACGCTGCTTCTATGGCACAGTCGACAGCTATGGGTGCTGCATTGGCAATTCATCATAGTTTTGGTACAAAGTCTGTCCCAACCGACCTGATCGAAATGAAATTTTATTCGGCAAAATAAATAACCATAAAACCATCATGATTTTTAAAATAACACAGTGGAATGAATAAAATCATGATAGCCCGCCCTAA
>CAMCTU010000049.1 GCA_945878525.1 Sphingobacterium thalpophilum | reverse complement strand
GCTTCAATATTCAAATCTTCAATGGCCTGAGGGTTAAAATCTGTCCCATCAGATTTTACATAATAATATTTTTCACCAAAAACAGGAACCTCCGCAGGCTTGTTATTCAAATAAACCCTTGCGTCTTTGATTTGTAAAGTATCTCCACCTATGGCCAGACAACGTTTGATATAGTTTTCACGTTTATCAACCGGCCTTGAAAGCGGAGCATCCGCATCCATCGGAAAGTTAAAAACAACCACATCATTCCTCTTTACATCCCCTAATCCGGGAAGACGACGATAATCCCATTTAAGGCCTTCCCAGTATGCTTTTGTTCCGGTTATTGGCATGGTATGATGAGCAAAAGGGAAAGCTACAGGTGTAATTGGCAGCCTTGCTCCATAATTTACTTTGCTGACGAAAAGATAATCCCCAACGAGCAGTGTTTTTTCCATTGAACCTGTAGGAATCACATAAGCCTCAATGAAAAGTCCCCTGATTAAGGTTGCAGCTACTACTGCGAAAAGAATAGCATCAAACCATTCTCTTCCGGCACTTTTCTTTGCCTTCGCTTTTTTATCTTTCAATTTATTTTTATTTGTTAAACTCATCCTTTGTTTCAATAAAATTAAATGCTAAAATCAAACATATCTGTGATATTAAAAAATCCGCTTTTATCTTCAAGCCATTCCGCAGCCATTACTGCTCCTAGGGCAAAACCTGCACGACTATGTGCTTTATGTTTAAACTCAATATCATCTACCTCCGAACTATAAATAACAGTATGAGTACCCGGAACATCCTCAATTCTGTGTGATTCAATCAGTAATTGATCAGGTTTTGGAACCAATTCTTCACCAGAACCTATCAATTCGTTTGTCCATTCATTCTTACGGTTAAGTTCAGAAATAATTCCTTCTGCAATAGTCATGGCAGTACCACTTGGTGAATCCAGCTTTTCTGTATGATGAATTTCCTCAACCTGAACTTCGTATTGAGGATATCTGTTCATGATTTTAGCCAGCATTTTATTCACAAAAAAGAATACATTGACCCCGATACTGAAATTAGATGCGTAAAGAAGCGTATTGTTACTCTCCTCACACTTATTCTTCACTTCCTGCAAGTGGCCATACCAACCAGTTGTGCCTACAACAATTGGTAAATTGGCTTCAAAACAAATCTCAATATTGCTCAAAGCTGAATCAGGTGTACTAAAATCTATAGCCACATCCGCCTTTTCCAAATTGGGAATACTTAAGTCCTCCAAATTATCAATATTGACTTTCAGAACAATTTCGTGACCCCTTTCAATTGCAAATTGTTCAATGATACGGCCCATTTTACCATATCCAAGGATAGCTATTTTCATCTGTAAAAAATTAAATATACCTCATCATAAATTTAACTTCAGTTTTAATCCTACAGCAGGGGAAAAAGCTGAAGCATGTACTGGAAACTGACCCACAGATGGTTGAATCCGTAACGACAACTCATCCGAAATATCAAATCTGAAAAACTTAGCATCAATATAAGCATCAATGATAGTTATTGCATAAAATCCTAGGCCAGCTAATATAGAAAGATCACGATCGCGCCTGTATGAATCCTTTATCTGAATTATTCCTTCACTTGTATACGCTGAATACAGTGAATTTTGAGTTTTTTGAGGGTTAAGTTCGCGAAACTGAGCTTCTTTCAGAAAAACATGATAGTTTCTGTTATTGAACTCAAAAACCAATCCAATACCGATAAATCCACCATAAACGAGAGGAACCTTCCACCAGCGCTTGTTATAAATTTGTCCTAGTCCGGGTAACATCAGTGATCTCATTGCAGCGCGCCTTGGCATCGCTTCTATGGCGAGTCGTGCAGAATCTTTTAAAGCAGGTGCTTTTTTAACTTGTGCCTTACTAGTATCAGAATTTCCTGAAAAATTGCCGCTAACCTGAGCAAGTGCCTCACCCTGCGTTAGCAAACACAAAAAGATAAAACCCAACAGGATTTTCAATTTCATTACTATTCTAACATTTCCAGAATCCGATTCAGATCATCATCAGACATGAAACCAATTTCTATAGAACCTTTCCCTTGTTCATTCAGCTTAAGTTTCACATTGGTGCTAAACTTAGATGCAAGATCATCCTGGATTTTCCTGTATTGAAAAGAAATTCCATTAGCCTTGGCAGGTTTTTTTTCTTTGCCAATAATCTGTAATTGTCTGACTAATTCTTCTACCTTCCGAACTGAAAGTCCATGGTTAATTATTTCCTGAAACAGATATAACTGTTTATCAACATCTTCTACCGATACAAGCGCTCTTGCATGTCCCATAGAAATTTCTTTATCACGGATAGAAACCTGGATAGCAGGCGGCAACTTAAGCAGACGAAGGTAATTTGTGACTGTTGAACGATTTTTACTTACTCTTTCACCCAGCTGTTCCTGCTTCAGATTACATTCATCGATCATTCGCTGAAAGCTCAATGCAACTTCTATTGCATTTAAATTTTCACGCTGAATATTTTCGATCAGAGCCATTTCCAACATCTGCTGGTCGTTCGCTGTCCGAACATATGCCGGAATCTCAGTCAAGCCTGCCAGTTTAGATGCCCTTAAGCGACGTTCACCTGATATCAGCTGATAAAAGTTTTGGTCAGACTGTCTAACGGTTATAGGTTGTATCAGGCCCTGTAACTTGATAGACTCTGCAAGCTCATGAAGTGCCTCAGGATCAAAATCAGTACGGGGTTGAAAAGGATTGACCTGGACCTGACTAATCTTCACAGAACTGATCGAGCCCAATGAGGCATTTTCGTTACTTAATTGTTGTCTGTCATCTTCCGGCGAATCTGAGTCATCCAAAAGAGCTCTTAACCCCCTTCCTAATCCGGTTTTCTTTTGGTGCATAATATTATAATAACGCTTGTTTTACAGCATCCTCCTTGGATTCAAGTCCGTTTTTTCGGATAATCTCTCGAGCTAAATTAAGGTAATTAATGGCACCATTACAATTTGCATCATGCATTATTACCGACACTCCATAACTTGGAGCCTCACTTATACGGGTATTTCGCTGTATGATTGTATCAAAGACTAATTCCTGGAAATGAGTTTTAACTTCTTCAACAACCTGATTTGAAAGGCGAAGCCTCACGTCATACATGGTCAGTAATATTCCTTCTATCTGAAGATCTGGATTTAATCGGCTTTGAACAATTTTTATGGTATTCAGTAATTTACCTAATCCTTCAAGAGCAAAATATTCACATTGAACAGGAATAATTACTGAATCTGCAGCAGTCAATGCATTAATTGTAATTAAACCAAGTGAGGGAGAGCAATCTATGATAATGAAATCATAATTGTCGCGGATCTTATGTAGAACCGCCTTCATTTTATATTCCCTGTTGGTTAAATTGATCATCTCAATTTCAGCACCTACAAGATCAATATGAGCAGGCAGAAGATCAAGATTAGGGGTATCAGTACCTTGAATAGCTTCTAAAGGATCTATTTCATTAATTATACACTCATATATGCTGGCTTTAATGGTGCGCGGGTCAAAACCTATGCCTGACGTTGAATTCGCCTGAGGGTCAGCATCAACCAAAAGAGTACGATACTCCAGCACAGCTAAACTCGCTGCAAGATTTATTGCCGTTGTGGTTTTTCCGACACCGCCCTTCTGATTTGCTAATGCGATAATTTTGCTCATCTTAAAAAATAATTACAAATAAGTGATACTAAAAAGACTAAACAGTAAAACGGTGGAAGTTAAAAACACTACTTTTGCACCATCGAATATAGCTTTCCAATAAATTCTAAGATACAAACTTAAAACTATTTATACCGCGGGGCGATTTTCGTTTTGCACATCTTATCCACAAAATGACAACAATTATTTCCGGAACAAATCGTGAGGGTAGTAACTCGCTTAAACTCGCCAAATATTATCATGACCAATTAGAAAAAAAAGGTTTTGACTCAGAAATAATCTCACTTTCTGATCTTCCTGCCAATCTGATCAGCTCAGATCTTTATGGAAAACGCAGCGAAGCCTTTCAAAGTATTCAGGAAAAAATTTCTGCAAGTAGCAAATTTATATTCATGATCCCTGAATATAATGGCAGCTTCCCCGGAGTTTTGAAAACTTTTATTGATGCCTGTTCTTTTCCGGAAAGTTTTTTTGGAAAAAAGGCGGCTCTAGTCGGACTTTCAAGTGGTAAATACGGGAACATTCGGGGAATCGACCATTTCACGGGAATATGCCACTATATCAATATGCACGTGCTACCATTAAGAATTCATATTCCAAACATCAACAAGGAATTTGACGAAAAAGGAAATCTATTTCTGGAAGAAACCGTAAAATTTACCGATCAGCAGATTCAACAATTTATTGAATTTTAAACTAGCGCTGACAGGGTGGGGTTAAAACCCTGTCAGCGTTTTCATACCTATCAGCCTTAATTATTAAATCTTATCCAGCCCTGCCCTTCGTAGCCAAAAACAAACTGTTTAGGATTAATGATTTCTGCCATAATTTCTATGCTGTCCGTAATCCGAGGCCCGGATCTGTTGAAATACTGATTACCATCTAGCACATAAATTCTGTTTTCCTGAACAGCTTTTAATACACTCCATCCCGGCAGCTCCAGCATTAGAGTAATTTCCTTGAGTGTTCGTTCTACCGTAAATCCACAAGGCATTAGTACAATGATATCGGGATCCTCTTTCTGAATTTCCTCAAAGCTCACATAAGCAGAATGTACTCCTTTCTTTGTTAATACCGGAACCCCTCCGGCAATCTCAACAATTTCAGGTGTCCAGTTTCCGGCGATCATTAAAGGGGATAACCATTCAATGCAGGCAACTTTGGGTTTTTCGGTTATGAACTTAAGTTTATGACGTATGATATTTATTCGTTCTTCAAACAATTCCAGTAAATCAGCCCCTGTTGCTCCTACACCAAGCTGATCAGCAATTTTTTGGATATCATTGTAAATATCAGAAAGTCCCTGAGGTTCCAGAGAAATTACCTGACAACCCTTTTCCAGCAGGTCACTTAATGAAAGCTCCACATCTTTGAGACTCACAGCACAAACTTCACATTGAGCTTGAGTAATTATTATATCAGGCGCCAGACTTCTTAAAACTACTTTATCAATTGTATAAATAGAAAGTGAATCAGAGAGGATTTCTTTCACTTGCCTATCTATTTCAGTGCTGCTACTACCTGGTAGAAATTTAGCTGAAGAACAAACAGGTAAATTCTGAATACTTAGTGGATAATCACATTCATGCGATCTGCCAACAAGCTGGTTTTCTAAACCCAAGGCACAAATAATCTCTGTGGCTGCCGGTAACAGCGAAATGATCTTTCTTTCCTGCATCTCTTTTCAATTTTGCCAAATGTACAATTATAAAAAAAATGCCCTGGTCTCATTCCTGGGCAATGATATCATTCAATAATCTGAAAAAAAGTTCAACATATGAAAGGTTAAATAACGGTTTCGTAAATTAATTGAACCTGAGAGCGATAAAATGAAGAACAAAATAATACGATTAAAACACTTCAAGCTCTGGAGCAATACAATCTATTTTATAAAAGCAATACCTGTATGTTATAGGTTAGTTCAGCCCTTTCCTTCGGGGTATTTCCGTCAAGAAATTACGTTCTCCTTTGGTTGGTTATAACACCAACAACAGGCGAAAAATCGTTGTCATTCCAGCTGGAAAGCTGGAACCTCCTCCGGCAAGGTTTATTTAACCCACTACTGTATTTTACAGGAACAGACAGCCCTGCAAAGGTTCATCATCCATTTGAAAAAAAACCGGGCATCAGCTCTGGCTTTTTTGCAAATTAACAATTCATCTGATCTTGTGAATCTATTGCAAAAAATTAGTGCAGAACACGGGAGTACCGGGACCGAAGAAACACGAGCTTTGCTTTACAAATCAGGACTAAATTTGTCTAAGCAATCAAAAATGTATTATTGAGGTCCGTTACTTTGTTCTCCCTGTTTCAGATCATCATTTGTGACACCACGTTTTTTCTTTGGAGCCTGCATTGTCAGTTTTCCAAACCGATAACTAAAGCTAGCCCCGAAAGAGCGGAATGGCACTGAGAAATTACTTCTTTGAACAAAATCTGCTCCAGCAATACTCTGGCGGAAATTCTTATTCTCGTTGAAAGGATCAATAATTGTCAAGCCAATACTGCCTTTCTTCTTCATGATCTCTTTCTTCAAACCAAGATTCCACATATTAAAGGATGGATTTTTTCCCTGAGAAGTTTGACGGGGAGAATTTGTTATCAGGAAAGTCTCAAAGGTAAGTCCCTTAGGGAATACATATGAGCCCATTATGAATGCATTATAGATGAGCTGAGTATTATTATTAGTAACAACAAAACCACTATTTGCATTAATATCATAAGTGAAAACATTGAAGTTACCTCTGAATGTCAGTGGCTTAATTGGATTGATCTGACCGAAAAAATTGAATCCAACTGAATTATTGTTTCCAACATTCCTGAACGTTGTTTTCGAGCCATTTGCGGTATTTCCTGTTGCAGGATCAACAACACTTATGGGTATTACAAAACTTTCAATAATATCATTGGTTCTGCGATAGTAAACCGAGGCATTCAGCACAGATGTTTTTACAAACATTGAGTAATTAAATTCAACATTATGTGATAATTCCGGTTTCAAGGAAGGGTTCCCCTGCGACTGATTAAAAATATCAGCACTATTTAGGAAAGGATTCAGAAAAAACAAACTCGGCCTTTGCAACCGCTGATTATAACTTAATTTAACGGTTGAAAAGTTTTTGAATGTCCTTGAAACCACCACACTTGGAACAACATTAAAATAGCTGCTATTGAAAGGAGAGGCTGCTGCACCGACTGATCTTGCATCGCCGTTGATCTCAGTACCTTCATACCGCGCACCTGCCCGGATGCCAAATTTCTTCGCAAGCGTAAAAGCAAATGTTGCATAGGCCGAGTACACATCCTGATTGTAATCATAGACATAAGTACGGGATGAAATTGGAGTAAAAACACTGGTTAATGAGTTAAAATTGCGGGTTTGATTATCACTAACTATATCTCTCAGAATCGCTTTCAATCCTGTTTCGAAAGTAACCTTCTTGAAGGGATGGGTGTAATCTACCTGGACAGTATTCTCTATGTTATCGGCATTATTATCGCCATACTCATCTATAATTGTATTTGAAAAATCGGTAGTATAATCACTATTTTGATTACTGTTGGTCAACTGGTAAGCAAACGAAATCTGCTGATCTTTCTTTTGAAACTTATGAAGATAGTCACTACTCCAGTCAATACCATTCATACGCATCTGGTTATCAGTCAAACGGGTAAAATTAGCTATGGCACCATTGAAAATATTCTGG
Organism: Sphingobacterium thalpophilum; assembly: GCA_945878525.1. Classification (GTDB taxonomy): domain Bacteria; phylum Bacteroidota; class Bacteroidia; order Sphingobacteriales; family Sphingobacteriaceae; genus Daejeonella; species Daejeonella thalpophilum_B. Next base: position 10,769 of record CAMCTU010000049.1, on the reverse strand, counting down.
TTCAGATTACTGCCATCGGCACCATTGCTGAAACCGTTCAAACGAAGACTTGAGCTTAGGGAATTGAAACTGTTAAAATCATAATCAGCACCAATTGAACCATTTGCGGCTAGTCGATCAGTCCTGCTATCACCGGCCTGACTGATTACTTGGGTACCACTGGTATTGCTGCGATTAAAGGTGATATTACTCGTTTGAGGCCAAGAGTAATAGCCACCTCCATTGGCTGTAACAGCCAAGCGCCCTGTTTTGGCATTTAGGTTCAGATTGCCACTATTCTGACGTATTCCAACACCACCATTTACCGAACCACTGACACCTGCCAGATTACTCTTCTTTGTGATGATATTAATAATTCCAGAAGTACCTTCTGCATCATATTTGGCTGAAGGAGATGTAATTACTTCGACATTCTTAATCTGGTCGGCCGGAATTGCTCTCAAGGCATCTGCCATATTATTTGCCATAGAGCCTGATGGTTTTCCATTTATGAGTACCCTAACATTCTGACTGCCTCTCAGGGATACATTACCTTCGAAATCCACAGAAAGTAAAGGCACTTTGCGAAGTACATCAGTTGCATTTCCGCCAGCAATTGAAATATCCTGCTCGGCATTATAAACCAGCTTATCAATCTTATTTTCAATAATTGGAGTATTACCAGTAATTACCACCTCCGCAAGCGCATTTTGATTTGGAGAAAGAAAAATCTTGCCAAGATTCAGATCCGGTTTGGCCGGAGTTGTTTTTACTGAATCGATGATTTTTGTTTTATAACCTAAAAAGGCAATGGTTAATCGATATAATCCGGCTGAAATATTTTCAACTTTAAAAGATCCTTTCTCATCTGTTAGGGCGCCATTGGTGGTTTTTGTGGAGCCCGCACGTCCCAAAGAAACTGTAGCATAGTCTATTGGGTTTCGAGAAATTGAGTCGAGAATAATCCCCGAAATTTTGCCTGTAACTGCCGGAGCAGCTGCTCCTCCCATTCCCTGCGCATGTACAACGCTCACACCAGAAAGTAATAGTAATATTATAAAAAATTGTTTCATTTAATTGTTTTGAAATTAGTCGCGAAAGTACATTTAATGTTACAAGAAGATGTACGAGATTTACATAGATAAAGTAATATCTGAGATACAAAAGTATTTCGAGTCAATGGACGCTCAAGAATAACTATTGCAAATCAGTGGTTTAATACAAAATTTGGTTGGAGATGCTAAATTCAGTACCTCTGAATGAACCAATCAAACGATACTAAACAACTAGGTTAATGATTTTCCCTTTAACAAAAATAATTTTCTTTGGATTTTTACCATCAATATACTTTTTCAGATCTTCATTTGCTAGTACAATTTCCTCTACCTCAGCCTGTGTAAGACTCAGAGAAATATTCAGGTTCATTCGTGTTTTACCGTTTACAGATACGGGATAGGAAAATTCATTCTCAATAAGATAATCAGGATTGAACTTCGGATAATTGGCTACAGAAATTTGACCTGCATTATTTCCGAGTAAGGTCCATAGCTCTTCAGTAATATGAGGTGCATAAGGTGTGAGTACTATGAGCAGATCTTGAAGAATCTTTCTTTTATTACATTTTAGATCCGTCAGCTCATTGACACAAATCATGAAACTGGAGACCGAAGTATTAAACGAAAAACGCTCAATGTCTTCTTCAACTTTGCGAATGATCTTGTGAAGTGCTTTATATTCGGCCTTTGAGGGTTCCTGCTCCGACACACTTAGGTTGAACTCATCATCATGGAAAAGTTTCCAGAATTTTCGAAGAAATTTGAAGACACCTTCAATTCCGTTTGTATTCCAGGGCTTACTTTGTTCAAGCGGACCAAGAAACATTTCATACATCCGGAGGGTATCAGCACCGTATCGTTCAATAATATCATCCGGACTGACCACATTGAACTTGCTCTTTGACATTTTTTCAACCTCAACCCCACAGATATATTTTCCGTTTTCGAGAATGAATTCTGCATTTGCAAATTCAGGTCTGAATGCTTTGAATTTTTCAAGATCCAGGATCTCATTGATTACTATGTTTACATCTACATGAAGCGCTGATGTGGTGAACTGTGACTTTAAGCCATTTGAAACGAATTTATTTGTTCCGCGACCTTCTTCATCAATTACCCGGTAAACAAAATTAGATCTTCCCTGAATCATTCCCTGGTTGATCAGCTTTTTGAATGGTTCTTCTTCAACAACATAGCCTAGGTCTTTTAAAAATTTATTCCAGAAGCGACTGTAAAGTAAATGTCCGGTAGCATGTTCTGAACCGCCGATGTACAAATCTACATCCTTCCAATAAGCGATTGCATCCGCAGGGGCAAAATAATCCTGCTTACGATCATCTTGTGAAGCCATGTAACGATACCAGTACCAGCTAGAACCTGCCCAGCCGGGCATCGTGCTCAGCTCATATTCAAGTTCATCCCTGTATTTCCAGTTATCTGCTCTTCCCAATGGTGGCTCGCCACTTTCAGTTGGGAGGTATTTATCAACCTCCGGCAAAACAAGTGGAAGATCGGCACTATCGATCAGATGTGGAAGTCCCTCTTTGAAATATACTGGAACAGGCTCTCCCCAATAACGCTGTCTGCCAAAAATGGCATCACGCAGGCGGTAATTCACTTTTGCCTTGCCTGAACCTAATTCTTCCAGCTTTGCAATCAGCGTATTTGTGGCTTCTTTATATTTCAATCCGTTGATTATTCCTGAATTAATGTAACAACCCTCTTTTGTCGGATCAGCTTCTTTATCAAGATTAGTCTGGGCATCAGATATTGCAACAATCGGTAATCCGAATTTAGTTGCAAACAGCCAGTCGCGCTGATCACCTGAAGGAACTGCCATTACTGCTCCGGTTCCATAACCTGCCAATACATAATCAGCAATCCAGATCGGAACTGGCTCATTGGTTATCGGATGCTTGGCATAGCTGCCCGTGAAAGCTCCGGATACAGTTTTTGTATCAGCCATACGATCCAGCTCAGTTTTCTTTTTAGTCTGGTCGATATAATTAAGAATCTCTTGTTCCTGTTTAGCAGTGGTTAATCCTGCCACATATTCATGTTCAGGAGCAAGTACGAGGAAGGTTGTTCCATAAATCGTGTCAACACGGGTTGTGAATACTTCTATATAAGCCTCACCCCGGCCCTCTCCAGAGGAGAGGGAGTCTGAACCATCTAAAATTCGTTCAGACAGTGAATTTAGTTTCTCTTTAATTATTTTGCTGACTCCTATTGGGTCAGAAGCTACTTGTTCATTTGAAAACCGAATTACTTGAAAACCGAGATTATTCAGAGCTTCAGTTCTTAATTGATCCTGATCTTTAGTTGCGATATGATAAGCACCATCCACTTCAACTATAAGACCTTTTTTTAAGCAAATAAAGTCCGCTATATATGTTCCGATAGCATGCTGCCTTCTGATTTTATGACCAGTTGAACTATTTCTAAGATGCTGCCACAAGATGTCCTCAGCTTCAGTTGAATCTTTGCGATGCTGCCTTGAGTGCTCTTTCAGAATATCCCAGATAGCAGAATCAGCTGTCATATAACCCGGTTTTTCTGCGCCAGGCTCTCCCCTCTCCTCCGGAGAGGGGCTGAGGGTGAGGCCAAACCTAACCAAAGCACCCACACTCTTTCCGATCCAGTTACGCTGCATTTCTTTTAGCGGATCCGGCCAATCAATACCATCCAGGCCCTGAAGCATGCGATCAGCGTAAGCAGTAATACGCATACTCCATTGCATCATTTTCTTTTGCTCAACAGGATGTCCACCACGCTCAGAATAGCCATCCTTAACCTCATCATTAGCTAAAACAGTCCCTAATGCAGGACACCAGTTTACAGTACTTTCACGGAGATAGGTCAGTCTGTATTTGAGCAACTCTGATTGCTTTTCAGAATCAGGTAAGCTATTCCACTCTTCAGCAGAAAAACTGCGGACATCGTCATCACATACTGCCTTTAAACCGGTACTGCCAGAATTTTCAAATCTGCGGATCAACACATCAATGTTTTCTGCCTTATCACTTTCAAGGTTATACCAGGAATTAAAAAGCTGCATAAAAATCCACTGAGTCCATTTGTAATAATCCGGATCGCTGGTACGAACCTCACGACTCCAGTCAAATGAAAAACCCAGATTATCCAATTGTTCGCGATAGCGATTTATGTTCGTTTCTGTTGTAATTGCAGGATGTTGGCCTGTTTGAATCGCATATTGCTCTGCTGGTAGTCCAAACGAATCATAACCCATCGGGTGCAATACGTTAAATCCTTTTAAACGCTTATACCTGGCAAAGATATCAGAGGCTATATATCCAAGTGGATGTCCAACATGCAATCCTGCGCCAGATGGGTACGGAAACATGTCCAAAACATAATATTTTGGTTTTGCAGAACTATTTTCGACTTTAAAAGTCTGATTGTCGGCCCAGAATTTTTGCCATCTCTTCTCTATATCTCTGAATTGATAATCCATTGTAAAACTAATAAGCTGCAAAAATACTAAAATCTACGATTTTTTGAATCAGAAGCTGTGTTTAAAACCTCAATTAACCCTCATTAAAGCACGAAGATAAAATTTTAACAAAGTTTAACTTTAAAACCGGGCATTTCAACGCTTAATATTTAGGTTTATGAACTGAATTCTTTATTTTCGCAACATATCATTTCAGACATGGAGGAATTTGAAAAAAGTGCATCATACGGAAAAACTAAAACAATTTACGTTTCTACTGTGATCAGTATTGCTTTAGTTCTTTTAATGACAGGATTACTTGGCCTGATTCTGGTCCATGCAAAAAACCTTTCAATTTACGTCAAAGAGAATATTGTTCTTAATATTATCGTTAATGATGGCGCCAAAGAAGTGGATATTAATACGTTACAAAAACAACTGGATGCAAATCCTTACATTTTAAAAACACAGTATGTGAGCAAAGAACTTGCGGCCAGAAATTTAACAAAAGATCTTGGTGAGGACTTTGTTGACTTTCTTGGCTACAATCCATTATTATCTTCTATTGATCTCTACATGAAGGCCGATTATGCAAATAATGAAAGTATAGAAGCCTTCTCTTCTCAATTAAGTAAAAACCCATTGGTAAAAGAAGTAATATATCAAAAGTCGCTCATTGACATGGTAAACCAGAATATCAGAGGAATTGGTCTTGTCATTCTTAGCTTTGCAACGATTTTAATGATCATAGCTGTCGCATTAATCAATAATACCATACGCCTGGCTATCTATTCACAGCGCTTCCTGATCAAAAGCATGCAACTGGTTGGAGCAACACAAAATTTTATCCGTAAGCCATTTTTAGCTTATGGTATCCTTCATGGTTTATTTGCCGGACTAATTGCTGTAATCCTTTTATTGCTTACACTATATTTGGCACAACAACAAATTCCGGAGATGATTATCCTGCGTAACTGGTTTGAATTCGGAATAGTATTTCTGGCTGTTATTGGGATTGGTATTTTAATCTCGGGACTGAGTACGTACTTTGCAGTCAGCAAGTTTCTTCGTTTAAAAATTTACGACCTTTATAAATAATGGCACAAAAAACCAACCCTATTAAAGAAAACCCGCAGGAAGTTTTCGTTTTCGGCAAAAACAATTATAGATTGATGATACTCAGTATCATTGTGGTTGTTTTTGGCTTCATGCTAATGATCGGTGACACCAACATCTACGAATTTAGGAAGATTGTACTTGCCCCAATTGTAGTTTTATTTGGATTTGCAATTGGCTTTGTTGCTATTCTTAAAAAATAATGACTCTTTATCAGGCTATTCTTCTGGCTGTCATTGAAGGTCTCACTGAGTATTTACCCGTTTCTTCAACAGGCCACATGATTCTTGGATCTTCTCTCATGGGAATTCAATCTGATAACTTTGTGAAGTTATTTACTGTTGCAATTCAACTCGGAGCGATCCTTTCAGTTATCGTACTCTATTTCAAACGATTTTTCCAAACAATTGGATTTTATTTTAAGCTTCTTGTAGCATTTATTCCTGCTGTAGTCTTCGGCTTATTATTTAGTGACAAGATCGATCAGTTATTAGAAAGTCCGCTTGTTGTGGCTATTTCTTTACTTGTTGGCGGACTAGTTCTTCTTTTTGTGGATCAATTGTTTAATAACGGGGATATTAACAATACGGATGATATTACTTACGGAACTGCCTTCAAGATTGGCTTATTTCAATGTATATCCATGATTCCCGGAGTTTCCAGATCTGCTTCTACAATTGTTGGTGGCATGTCACAAAAGCTTTCCAGAAAAACTGCTGCAGAGTTTTCCTTCTTTCTGGCAGTGCCAACAATGTTTGGTGCAACTGCCAAGAAACTTTTTGATTTTTACCAGGACGGATTTGTAATCAGCCAAGAACAGGTGAATTTATTGATTATTGGAAATGTGGTTGCTTTTATAGTTGCCATGCTTGCGATCCGATATTTCATCACTTTCTTGCAAATCAGAGGATTCAGGATTTTCGGCTGGTACCGCATCATTGTTGGAGGTATTATTCTGATCCTTCTGCTTTCAGGCTATGATCTTCAGGTGATCTGATGGGCGAAAAAATAGAAAAAGTATTCTCTGAATTTAATTTTGCCGAAGGTGAATTACTGCTCATTAACAAGCCCTATAAATGGACTAGTTTTGATGTTGTAGGAAAAATACGGAATGCATTTAAACCAATAAAGCTTAAAGTAGGGCATGCCGGCACTCTGGATCCTCTCGCTACCGGATTGTTGATCATCTGCACAGGCAAGATGACTAAGAAAATTGATGGATTTCAAGCTCAGCAGAAAGAATATACCGGAACAATGATACTCGGAGCAAACACTCCTTCTTACGACCTTGAAACTGAAATTGATGAGGTATTTGATTTTAAAGAGCTTGATGAAGAAAAAATCAGGGCTAATACCAAACAATTTACAGGCGATATTGATCAATATCCTCCTCCACATTCGGCAATCAAAATGGATGGCGAACGACTTTACATGAAAGCAAGAAGAGGAGAAACCATAGCATTAAAAACACGAAAAGTGAGCATCAGCCAATTTGAAATTACCAGAATTGAACTTCCGGAAGTTGATTTCAAGGTAGTCTGTAGTAAAGGTACTTACATTAGGTCTCTGGTGCATGATTTTGGAAGAACCCTGGATAATGCTGCACACCTGCAGTCTCTTCGTAGAACTAAAAGCGGAGCTTATGATATCGAAAATGCCTTTGAAGTGATGGAACTGGTTAATCACATCAGGCAACTTAAAGAACTGGGTGATTTAAAATAATAATTATTCTTAGTTTTGCCCTCTCTACTAAAAGATGAAGATTTACAATCACATTGACGAGTTCAAAAAAATCCATAATGCTGTTGTTACTATAGGGACTTTTGACGGGGTTCATATCGGACATCAGAAAATAATTAGCCGTTTACAGGAAGTCGCAAAAAAGAAAAAAGGAGAATCTGTTATTCTAACTTTTTTCCCTCATCCACGAATGATCCTTCATCCTGATGATCTGAATATCAAGCTGATCAGTTCAATGAATGAAAAAGCCGATAAACTTGCTGCACTTGGCATAGATCATCTAATAATCACACCTTTCACCAGGGATTTTTCCAACCTTTCACCAGAGGATTACATAAAAGAAATATTAGTTGATAAGATTGGTACCCGCCATATTATTATTGGCTATGACCACCGTTTTGGGAAAGATCGTAAAGGCGGACTGCCAGAATTACAAAACTTTGCTTCAGACTTTGAGTTTGATGTTGAGGAAATTCCTGAACAGGATATCAATGATGTTACAGTAAGTTCAACTAAAATCAGAAATGCTATTCTAAGTGGCGATGTTGAAACTGCCGCTGAATTTCTTGGATATAGCTTCCAATTGAGTGGAAAGGTAATTAAAGGTGATCAGCTTGGCCGTGTACTTGGATTTCCAACTGCAAATTTATTTATTGAAGAAAACTACAAACTTGTTCCTTCGGACGGCATTTATGCGGTGAGCGTAGAAATGAAGGCTTTTGATTCGGATTCAAAATCTGCTTTTGGAATGGCCTATATTGGCCATCGCCCCACAATCAATGGTATGAGCCGCAATATCGAAGTAAACATTTTTGACTTCAATGAAGATATTTACGGGCAAACCATTCGGGTTAATTTTTTGGATTACCTGCGTGGAGATGAAAAATTCAAATCTCTTGAAGATCTCAGAATACAACTTGAAAAGGACGAGCAAGCAGCCCGAAAAATCCTTCTGAGACCAGCAAAATAGTTCTAACCTTTGAAAAAATGTTTTGGGCAAATTAAATCTTGATAAGCAAGAAGCTGAATTCCTGGAGAAGACCATACGACACTGGGAGACTGAAGGTATAGTTGATAAAGAAACTTCTCAAAAATTACAATCCTCCTTTGAGGTAAAGGGATTCGACTGGCGCCGACTTGCTCAATATTCTTTTTGGGTTGCTCTGGCCAGTGGGATAGTTGCCATTGCTTCATTGATTATTGATGAAAAAGTACTTAATTGGCTCGAAAAACTCTATGATACTCCAGATATCATTATCAGTATTATATCTGCCTTCATTGCATCCGTTCTTTATTTTGAAGGAAATAAACGAAAAAAGAAATATCCTGAACGTGTCTTTAGTAATGAATCGATCATCTTGTTTGGAATCTTATTAACGGCCAGTTCAATAGCATTTTTAGGAAAAACTTTTGATAATGGTGAAGGCCACTTCTCCATATTATTTCTTTTATCCGTTCTTGTTTATGCTGCCCTTGCCTGGAAATTCAATTCACAATTGATCTGGGCATTTGCATTGGTATCATTGGGAAGTTGGTTTGGTACTGAAACCGGATACCAAACCGACTGGAGTAATTATTTCCTTGGCATGAATTATCCGCTACGATTTGTATTTTTCGGACTTTTATTGGTACTACTAAGCTTTTTGATTTTACGATTTAAAATACTGAACATATTTAGGGAGTTAACCTATATCATCGGCCAACTTTACCTTTTTGTGTCGCTTTGGCTACTATCTATATTTGGAAATTTCGGGAGTCTGGAGGATTGGTTACAAATAAAACAGATTGAACTTTTTTACTGGGGTATTTTTTCTTTACTATTTTCCATTGCATTTACAATCTATGGGATTCGTTCTAAAGACCAAATCGCACGCGAATTTGGAATCATCTTCCTGTTAATCAATGTATACAGTCGCTACTTCGAATACTTATGGGATATTACCGATAAGACGATATTCTTCGGAATAATAGCACTCTCGTTCTGGCTTATCGGTAGAAAAGCAGAAAAAATCTGGAACCTGGAATTTTTAAAGAAATAAAAAAGGCTGCCACCGGGAGGAGACAGCCTTCAACAGAAATATATTTGGTTATGCTTGCTTTGCGAATTGAACATTAATCTGCAGTTTGATTTCATCACCAACCACAATTGCGCCTGCTTCAGTAATACCATCCCATGTTAATCCAAACTCTTTACGACTGATCTTTCCTGAAACTTCAAAACCTACCTTATCATTTCCGTAAAAATCAGTTGCTCTTCCGCCAAATTCTACACTTAATGTTACTGGTTTGCTTACATTTTTCACAGTAAGATCTCCTGCCAATTCATAATCATCACCAACTTTTACAAATGAAGTTGACCTAAAAGAAATTTTCGGGAATTGGGCTGCATCAAAAAAATCTGCTGATTTAAGGTGGCCATCACGCTGCTCCTGATTGGTATCGATACTATCTACATCCAATGAAAATTCAATTGATGCGTTCTGAAAATCATCATTTTCTGATTCCATGCTGCCTGCAAAAGAGTTGAAAGTACCCGTAACTGTAGAAATTACAAGATGCTTTACTTTGAAATGCACTTCTGAGTGCGCTTGATCTATGATCCAGTTTGTTTTTGCTGCTACTTCCATATTTTTTTTTTATAGTTTTCCTTGGCTTGTGTAGTAAAATTAAAATATTATGTGTTTAAACATGTAATTTAAAAGTCATAAGATGAGTAGTAAGTTATAAGTGGTAGGTTATAAGTTAAGAATAGGAAGAAAAAGATGAAATTTATTCATCATTTCAAATACAATTGACTCGTCGGCGAATCAACTCACAGACAAATCAATTTGCTAATAACCTGATTTGCTAATTTTTAATTTCCAAAGAATAGCTAATCTCTACTCCTCCGGCAGCCAGCATATCATGCACAGAACAATATTTTTTTACTGCAAGCTCGGCAGCTCTTTCAGCTTTAACTGGATCGATATCTCCTTTGAGGTGAAACAACATGTGAATCTTTGTAAAAATATTCGGACTTTGCTCCCTCCGCTCTGCTTCAACATCAACAGAAAAATCGGTTATTACTTGTTTTTGCTTTTTAAGAATTAAAACCAAATCCAAGGAACTGCAGGAAGCCAGGGCCATAAGAACCATTTCCATTGGTCGTACACCCAAAGCTTGTCCACCGATGTCCGGAGAACCATCGATGTGTACTTTTACTGTCGAGGAAGGGGCTGATGCTTCGAAATGAACAGCATCATTTACTCTTTTTAGGGATACTTTCACTACTTTATTTTTTTTTCAAAGTTAGGGATTTTGATAGGCATATCCAATCAAAAAGAACCGTTGGAATCTTAGCGATCAATAGAAGAAAAAAAATAATTGATTTCAACATCGGTCATCGAAATTATTTGACCTTGGCTGTCAGCCCGATTGATATTCCT
>CAMCTU010000048.1 GCA_945878525.1 Sphingobacterium thalpophilum | reverse complement strand
ACTGCTGTTCCTGCAGATGCCTTTACTTTCAGAGCAGGAGTTACTACTGTGGTTGATGCCGGATCTTCAGGTTGGAGAAACTTTCGTCGCTTTAAAGAGCAGAATATCGATCGTGCACAAACTCGTATCCTGGCCTTGCTAAACATCGCCGGTACCGGAATGTACGGGCGTTTTGAAGAACAGGATAAAGCAGATTTCAATCCTGAAATGACTGCGTATATGATCAATAAGCTGTTCCCAAAGATAATAGTCGGTATCAAATCTGCACACTACTGGGGCGATTTCACACAAGTTGACCGTGCTGTTGAAGCTGGAAAACTTGCTAAAGTACCTGTAATGGTCGATTTTGGTGAGCATCAACCCACTAACTCTATAAAATCCCTCTTTTTAGATCATCTCCGTCCAGGTGATATCTTCACCCATACCTTTGCTTACGGACCAAAAGATCGTGAGACCGTAGTGGATGATGAAGGTATTGTAAAGCCATTTATTTTTGATGCTCAGAAAAAAGGAATACTATTTGATGTTGGGCATGGTGGTGGTGCCTTTTTCTGGCGTCAGGCTGTTCCGGCAATTAAACAAGGATTCAAACCGGATGTCATAAGTACCGATCTTCACTCAGACAGTATGAATGGTGGAATGAAAGATATGGCAAATGTGATGTCTAAATTTCTGAATATCGGACTCACTTTAGAAGAGGTAATCGAAAAATCTACTGCAAGTCCGGCAAGAGTGATCAACAGACCAGACCTTGGCAACCTGAGTGTAGGATCTGAAGCGGATGTTGCTGTATTCAGTGTAAAGAAAGGTGAATTTGGATTTACAGATGTCCGCAGAAATACCCTGAAAGGAACACAGAAAATGGATGCCGAATTAACCATCCGTGCAGGAAAAATCGTTTGGGATTTAAACGGTGTCAGCGGTCCAATATGGGATTCTCCTCAGGCATTAACCAGATAATTAAATTTTAAGACTAAAATATAAAACAATGTCAGCGTATTTAAAAACAGCAAAAAAGCTATCAATTTTTCTTTTACTTGCATTATTTGCCTTCAATATTCAGGCTCAGGAAATTGACTTTCTGCTAAAGGGTGGTCATCTGATAGATGCCAAGAACAAGATCAATGGTAAAATGGATGTTGCCGTTAAAGACGGTAAAATCTTTCGCGTAGCAGCGGATATCCCGGCAAGCTCAGCAAAGAAAACGGTCAATATCAGCGGACTTTACATATCTCCGGGACTACTTGATATTCACGGACATGTATTTCATGGTACTGACACAAATTACCTAAGCAATAGTCTGGATGCTCTTCCACCGGATGGTTTCACTTTCCGTGCGGGAGTAACTACTGTTGTAGATGCCGGTGGTTCAGGATGGAAAAACCTTGATTTATTTAGAAAGAACGTTATTGAGAAATCTAAAACCCGGGTACTTGCATTCTTGAACATTGTTGGAGGAGGAATGCGTGGTACCGAGGCTTATGAGCAGGATGAAACCGATATGGATGCTAAACTTACTGGCGCTGTTGCACTTAAGAACAAGGATATAGTCGTTGGAATTAAACTTGCACATTATATCGGTCACAATTGGAAACCAACTGACAAAGCAGTAGAAGCAGGAAGAATTGCAAACATTCCGGTAATGGTAGATTTTGGAAAGTCACTTCCCCCATTACCTCTCGAAGATTTATTGTTAAAGCATTTACGCCCGGGCGATATTTTAACCCATGCTTATCGCTATGATCAGGAATTTGACAAAAACGGTAAAATGATTGAGCATAAACAAGCCATTGTTGACGTAAACACCAAAAAAGTAAAACCCTTTGTCTGGGAAGCACGGAAAAAAGGATTAATTTTTGATGTTGGTCATGGCGGTGGAAGCTTTAACTGGAGCCAGGCGGTACCAGCTATGGAGCAGGGTTTTCATCCTGATGTTTTAAGTTCTGATTTGCACACCGGAAGTATGAACGCTGGTTTCAAAGACATGGCTAATCTGGCCTCTAAGTTCCTGATTTTGGGTATGCCATTGGCCGACGTGATCGCAGCATCAACCTGGAATCCAGCAAAGGTTATCCAACGTACTGATTTAGGCAATCTGAGTGTTGGTAGTGTGGCTGATATTGCTGTATTTAGACTGAGAGAAGGAGACTTTGGATACATCGACGCAAGTGGAATGGCATTAAGAGGTAAACAAAAACTGGAAGCAGAATTAACCTTACGTAATGGACGTGTAGTTTGGGATCTAAATGCATTGAGTGCCCCTTTAGCAAAATAAAAATGAATGTAAATATCTTCATAAAAGCAGGCAGATCCGTATTATTCGCGATCTGCCTCTCTATTTCTGCCCAAATGGCAATTTCGCAGGAAATTGATATTTTATTAAAAGGCGGCCATGTAATCGATGCAAAAAATAAGATCAGCGCTAAAATGGATGTTGCTATAAGCAAGGGCAAAATCGTGAAGGTAGCGCCAAGCATCCCGATAGCAGGAGCTAAAAAAGTGGTAGATGTGAGCGGAATGTATGTGAGCCCGGGATTAATTGATATCCATACTCATGTTTTCACCGGACCGAATCCGGGTTTCGGGCACGGCTCATCAAGTGTTAAGGCAGATGATTTTACTTTTCGTGCAGGGATTACCACAGTAGTAGATGCGGGTACATCAGGATATAAAACTTTCCCGGTATTTAAAGAACAGATCATCGACCGTTCACGCACAAGAGTTTTAGCCTATTTGAATGCATACGCGCCAGGGATGGTGGGTACGGCTGCAGAACAGGAAGATATCAATGCCCTTGAAATTGAAAAAGCCGATGAGACAATTAAGAAATTTGCAGATCATATTGTCGGAGTAAAGATCGGGCATTATTCAGGTAAAGATTGGAAACCATTTGATGCAGCAGCTTCATTGGCTCATGCTAATAACCGTCCCCTGTTTGTTGAATGCCATATTACAGAGTTTTCGCTCGAAGACCAGTTAAACCATATGAAAGCCGGTGATATCATTACCCATGCCTACGAAAATGTCTCAGAACGCATGCCGGTTGTAGATGCGAATGGAAAAGTTCGGCCATTCGTGCTAGATGCCCGTAAAAAAGGAATTCTATTTGATGTGGGTCATGGAGGTGTAGGTTTTTGGTTTAACCAGGCTGTGCCCTCAGTGAAGCAAGGCCTTGCTCCGGATACTTTTGGAACCGATATGCACCATAACAGTGTTAACTCGGGAATGAAGGACATGCTCAACCTGATGTCAAAATACCTGAATATGGGTATGCAGACAGAGGATATCATTCAACGTGCAAGCTGGGGTTCTGCCACTGCCATCAAACGTCCAGATCTGGGCAACCTTAGTGAAGGCGCTGTGGCAGATATTGCTGTGATCAATGTACTGGATGGCAAATTTGGATTCCTTGATGCCGCCGGCTTTAAACTGGAAGGAACTAAAAAATTTCAGGTAGAAATGACCATTAGGGCAGGAAAAATTGTATGGGATTTGAATGGAATGGCCGGGGTGCCATGGAGTAAAGATTTAAAATAAAAATTATATTTAAAATAGGTAAAAAGGCTCCAGGAATGGGGCCTTTTTGGATAAGGGTTATAAAATTGCAGCAAGACAGCCTATTGTGGTAGCCTAGGAGCTGGATTAGGTGTAATTATAAATCTTTATAAACACATTCAACATACCCAAGAAATGATCAGATTGTCTTCATCTTAATTTTCTTAAATTGTGTTAAATTAGTCGATACATGAATAAATCAAATCAAAAATTATTGAGACTTTTATTAGTATCAGTCGTACTTTTTAATACCCTGACACCAGCAATTTCGGCTCAAAAGCCCCTATCCCATCAGTACATCAATCCTTTGCAATTAAATGCTAACCCAGTCCGTAATAACTGGAACGGCTTTGAAATCATAGAGTTTAAATTTAATGGGTTTGATGCCAAAATTGTTTTCCCGAATAAGGCTAATTCAGCTAAGAATTGGATCTGGCGTACTCAGTTTTGGGCGCATGAGCCTCAAACAGACATAGCCTTGTTGAATCAGGGCTTCCATGTAGTTTATATAGATGTTATAGATCTTTACGGAAATACTGTTGCCGTCAAGCGACTTAGTGATTTTTATGCATTTCTGATTAAGAATTTCGGCTTAAATAAAAAAACTGTGCTCGAAGGCATGAGCAGAGGTGGTTTGGATGCCTTCAACTGGGCTTCAGAAAATCCAGATAAAGTATTTTGCGTCTATGTTGATGCACCGGTCTGTGATATTAAAAGCTGGCCAGGCGGATTGGGGAAAGGTGTTGGCTCAAAAAACGATTGGGAAAAATGCCTGATAGCCTATGATCTGACTGAATTAACTTTCAAGGATTTCAAAGGAATTCCCCTGAATAATTGCATTAAGCTTGCAAAGGCTAAAATTCCTATCATCAGTGTTTGCGGAGATGCTGATACGGTCGTACCCTTTGAAGAAAACAGTCGGAAACTGTCCGAAATTTATCGTGCTGCAGGCGGCAAAATGGAACTCATTGTAAAAAAAGGAATTGGACACCATCCCCATAGTCTTAAAGATCCAAAGCCAATCGTTGACTTCATTTTAAAGCATACCAGAAATTGATTGAGCTTTCCTAATTTAATTTGGGTCGATTATTGAAATAAAACTGAAATTAATCCATCTATATTATCGTGAGTTCGATCTTAAATGATCTAAAAAAATAAGATTTAACCACCTAGATCGGTTTTTATTATGCTTTAGAGGAAACATTGATGGTAAATCACATAGATTGAAGCTTCGCTTCAATCTATATGCGTCTAATATGTGGCTTAGAAACTATAAAAAGCTATGTTTCCCTACCAACCGGCAGCTACCAGCAGGCAGGTATGCTGTTTTATTAAATAGTATGTCGAGTTTACGTTGTTTAGATTAATGATTTAAATAACAAAAGAGAAAATCTGTTAATGTAAACTTTGCTAAGTGTGACATTTTATCGGACTCAAATTAAAATCTTATATATTTATTAGAAAAAATAGAATATAATTATGTTCAAACCATCAATTCAAATGAAATCTTTGCTCCTTTTAGCCATTCTTTTAAGTACAATGCAAATACTGTTTGCGCAAAACCCAAAAATTGTAGGTCACCGGGGTTTAGAGAATTATGCTCCAGAGAATACCATGGTAAATTTCAAGATTAGTCTTGGACTGAATATCGGGATTGAGGTAGATGTTCGCCGAACAAAAGACGGCGTTTGGGTTTGCCTTCATGATGACTCAGTTGACCGCACAAGTAATGCTAAGGGAAAGGTTAAAGACTACACCTATGATGAACTGCAAAAATTGGATGTAGGTTCCTCCATGTCCACTTATTTTAAGGGAGAGAGAATACCCAAATTCGAGGATTTACTCTCATTATTAAAAGAACAGGCACAAAAAAATCATTTTCTTGCAATAGATCTGAAAGAAAAAGGATTTAATGCAGAGCAAGAATTAGTAAACCTGGCAAAGAAATATGATGTGTTGAAACAATTATTGTTTATTGGCAATTGTATCACTGATCAGTCGATGAGAAAAAACTTTTATGAAGCTGACCGGGAAACCCAAATGGCCGTATTGGTGAACAGTCCATCAGATTTAGAAAAAGGACTGCTTGATCCATATGCAAACTGGACTTACAACCGATACATTCCAGATAAAAACAGCATTGAAAAGATCCACTCCCAAAATAAGAAAGTCTTTATTGTAGGATCAAGTCATATTATCAGTGATTGGAAAACGGGTGCAGAACAAGCAAAAGAAGCAGGGGTTGATGCAGTGCTTACTGATCATCCTTTAGAATGGCAAAAAGCCATCCATCTTAAAAAATTATAATTGAAAAGTAAACTAATGATTTAATAAACCATTTTGAAATGAAGAACAAGGCATGAATCCAATTCTTAAAAACGTTATAGCCGTAATAGCAGGTATCATTTTCGGGAGCCTGGTAAACATGGGAATTATCAACATCAGCGGATCAGTTATACCAAGCCCTGATGGCTCAGATGTCACAACTATAGAAGGTTTGAAAGCAAGTATGAACTTATTTGAACCCAAACATTTTATTATGCCTTTTCTGGCTCATGCATTTGGAACATTTGCCGCAGCATTTTTAGCCGTAAAGATTGCTGCAAGTCATCAAATGAAAATTGCCATAGGTATTGGTATTTTTTACCTTGCCGGTGGAATAACTAATATTATTCTTCTCCCATCACCGCTTTGGTACGGTATTCTGGATTTGGCCTGTGCATATATACCGATGGCGTATTTAGCTGGTACATTAGCTAATAAAAAAACCTAACAGTGAGAATGAGGGATCTTGATTTCCAAATTTCAAACTTAGGAAATTCAGAAACGTTCTATTGCCATGGTATTGGAATTGAATAAATGCATTTTTACACATAACCCACCAATAGAACTTATTACATCTTTGATAGAAGCCATGAAAGTTAATGAGCTATCCAGTTCCAGATAATTGAAATTGACATAATTTTTGAAAAGCAAAATGGCTTAGCAGGTAAATCTGTTATCCCTCAACAAAAAAATTACTTAATCAGCACTTATTTTTCAACAATCTAGGGTTTGTCAAAATATAATTGTGATTTTAACTTGCTCAAATAATTGTAAATCTGAGTAGGTTATAATAAATATTAAATATACATTGAGATGTTTATTTTAATCATTAAAGGTTCCATCCCCATATGCGGGATAAAACATCAAGAAACATAAAAAGATGAAAAGAAGAAATTTTATCCTTCAGACAAGTACCGTTCTTGCCGGATCTGCCATAATACCCGCTAATGCTGGTACTTTATTGAATCCTGTCAAAAAGAAACGAATCGCTATGGTTGGACTTGGAGTAAGGGCAACAACGATGTGGGGTAAAAAAGTACTTGAAAATTATGGGAATGAAGTTGAGTTTGTCGGACTTTGTGATATTAATGAAGGTCGTCTGAAATTAATGAAATCAGGTATGGGAGTCAGTTGTCCGACCTATACAGATTTTGACAAAATGATGCGTGAAACCAAGCCCGAAATCCTGATGGTAATGACGGTAGACAATACACATCATGAATTTATAATTAAAGGAATGGAAATGGGGGCTAATATTATCACCGAAAAGCCTCTAACTACTGATGAAACAAAATGTCAGGCTATACTTGAAGCAGAAAAAAGAACCGGGAAAAGTGTAAGGGTTACCTTCAACTACCGGTATTCCCCACACAGGGTGAAGATTTATGAATTACTCCGATCAAATGCAATCGGCAAAATTACTTCGGTTGATTTCCATTGGTATCTGGATACTAGTCATGGAGCTGACTATTTCAGAAGATGGCACCGTCTCCGTGAAAAAGGCGGATCTTTACTGGTACACAAGGCATCGCATCACTTTGATTTGTTAAACTGGTGGATTGACTCTGATCCAGAAGAAGTTTTCGGCTATGGTGCACTGGAATTTTATGGTAAGAACAACTCCTTCAGACATACCAATTGCCGCACTTGTCCCCATACTAAAAACTGTGATTTCTTTTGGGATATTACCAAAAATCCTGAGCTGATGAAGCTCTATGTTGAAAACGAAAAATATGACGGCTACCTGCGTGATGGTTGTGTCTGGAAAGAAGATATTGACATCTTTGATAAAATGGCCGTTCAGATCAAGTATGCAAACAAAGTTCAGGTTAGTTATTCATTAACAGCTTATTCTCCTTATGAAGGATATCGTATTTCATTTAATGGCACAAAGGGTAAACTGGATGCTTGGATCAAAGAAAGACAACCTTGGGATGAGGAGGGTTTTGATGAAATACAATTGACCAGCAACTTTGGGAAGCGTGAGATCTTCAAAATATCAAATACTGAAGGCGGACACGGAGGAGGTGATGAGCGTATGAAGCAGCATATATTTTTACCGAACCAGCAGGATACCTACCGACAGGCAGCAGGCCTACGCGATGGAGCCCTGGCAGTCCTGACGGGAATTGCAGCCAGAAACAGTATTGATACAGGTAAGCCAGTTAAAATTGCTGATCTGACAAGTATTAAACCACAGATTAAGAAAGCATAAAGATTGTCACCTGTAAATTGGAAACAATTGATTGAAGAAAAATAAGAATGAAATTTTTAATAAATCCTTACCTCCATTTCTTCATAAGCCTTTTGATCGGCCAGACAGTTTCAGCTCAAACGTACGAGGTTCTGAATATCCGGGAATTTAGCCAGCTGAATGCAGGTAAAATAATCTCTGAATATTCTGAATTTCTTGCTTTGCCAAATGTGGCTGCAGACCCTGTAAATTTGAAAAAGAATGCTGCTTTCATCATGAAAATGATGACTAATCGTGGGATCAAAAACGTTCAGCTTCTAGAAGCCAGCACACCCGAAGTTCCCCCTACCGTATATGGGGAAGTGATTGTTCCTAATGCCACACAGACCCTTGTTTTTTATGCCCATTATGACGGACAGCCTGTTGATCCTACTCAATGGGTAAAAGGAATTGAAGCATTCAAACCGGTGCTTTTTTCAAAAGCAATTCACCAGGGGGGTATAGCTATCCCCTTCCCTACAGATGGAAAATACGAAGATGACTGGCGAATTTATGCACGAAGTGCCTCAGATGACAAGGCTGGGGTTGGAACGATTCTGAATGCGTATGAAGCGCTTATAAAAAGTGGATTAATCCCGGGTTCCAATCTGAAATTTTTCTTTGAAGGGGAAGAAGAAGCTGGCTCAACCCACCTGGATGAGATTCTTGAAAAATATAAACCCATACTCCAATCTGATCTTTGGGTTATTGCTGACGGACCAATTCATCAATCAGGCAGAAAACAGGTTGTTTTCGGAGTTCGCGGCAATGCGGGTTTAAATCTGACAGTTTACGCATCTAAGCGCCCCCTTCATAGCGGTCAGTACGGTAATTGGGCTCCAAACCCTGCTATGATGCTCGCCCGCTTGTTATCAGGAATGAAAGATGAGAATGGCCGGGTAACTATCGAAGGATTTTACGATGATGTGATCGCATTAAGTCCGACTGAAAGAATAGCATTACAACAAGTACCATCGGTCGACGAAAAAATGAAAAATGAATTGGGAATTTCTGCAGTTGAAATACCTGGAACGAGTCTAAGTGAAGCAATCAATCTCCCTTCATTGAATATTAACGGAATCCAGAGCGGCAATGTCGGCAAGATGGCAACAAACCAGATTCCTGCCACTGCAAGCGCTGTACTTGACCTCAGATTGGTCTTGGGTAACGACTGGCAAAGACAGCAGCAAAAAGTAGTTAATCATATTAAGAATCAGGGCTTTTACATCACCGAAAATGAGCCGACAGATGAGGAAAGAAAAAATTATGGCAAGATCATAAAAGTAAACCTCAAAGAAGGCTATAATGCCCAACGAACTACAATGGATCTTCCAATAGTTCAAAAGCTTGTGAAAGCTCTTAAAACCACTACACAGGAACAAGTAGTGTTGCAACCAACCATGGGTGGAAGCCTTCCACTGTATTTATTTGAAAAGTACCTGAATGCAAAAACAATCACTGTTCCGGTTGTTAATCATGACAATAACCAGCATGCCGAAAATGAGAATATTCGAGTAGGTAATTTCTTTGATGGTATTGAAACAATGGGTTCTTTGATGTTAATGAAGTAATTCGCCGATATCAGGTGGTCTGTAATAATACCGCCCATAGGGAAATCAAAAACACTTTTTCGTATGTTTGATTCAATGCAATCTGGATTACAAATTATTGTAAATCATTAACCAAATAAATAAATGATCCGATTAATCAGAACAGACTCTGAAAACAAAGATTTTATCAGGCTGGTTAAAGATCTCGATGCCTACCTTGCAGTAAGTGATGGTGAAGAACATTCATTTTATTCCCAGTTTAATAAAATTGATCTGATAAGGCATGTGGTGGTGGCGTACCACAATAATTTTGCAATTTCCTGTGGAGCAATCAAACAGTATGATCCAAAAATCATGGAGATCAAACGGATGTTCACTACATCAAATTATCGGGGACAAGGGACGGCAGGACTGATTTTGGTTAAACTGGAGAATTGGGCGGAAGAAATGGGCTTTGAAAAATGTATTTTAGAGACCGGAAATCGACAGTCAGAAGCTATCGGTCTTTACAAAAAGAGTGGTTATGGAATTATTCCAAATTATGGCCAATATGCCGGAATTGAGAACAGTGTTTGCTTTATGAAAGAGTTAAAAGAATTAAGAACAGCAAAAATCAAAAAGAAATGAATTTAAAAATCAATCGCGCTTTTCTAAAGAAAACTGCTTTATATACGATTTGCTCATTGTTTATCATCAGTATCCTTAGTCTCACATTATTTAGAAATCCAGGCGGCTTGCCCCCATCAGACCCGGATAACGGCGGACTTGCATTTCCGGATGGTTTTGAAGCAGTTGTAGTTGTTGATAGTCTAGGCCCTGCTCGTCACCTCGCGGTAAATACCAATGGTGACATCTATGTAAAACTCAGGTTTTCTGATAAGGGTGGAAATGTGGCCATGAGGGATACAGATAATGATGGGAAGGCTGATATTATCCAGCACTTTGGTAATTATAAGGATGTAGGCAGTTTAGCTAATGGAATGCGAATTCACAAGGGATACCTGTATTATAGTTCTTCACTTGCCATTTACAGAAATAAACTAACTCCAGGCAAATTGATTCCTGATAGTCCGATGGAAACAGTATTGATCGATGATCATGGCCATGGTGCACACTGGCATATTACCAAACCAGTTTCTTTCGACGATAAAGGATTTATGTATGTCCCATTTGGAACCCCTTCCAATAACTGCATGGATTTGGCCAATACTCCTGGAGGAAAACCCGGGCAACCTGGAATAACTCCTTGTCCTGAACTGGTACAACATGGTGGAATCTGGCGTTTTGATGCCAATAAAATTGGATTAACTCAAAAAGACGGCACTTTATTCGCCACCGGATTACGCAGTATTGTAGCCATGGATTGGAATAAAGCAGATAAGAGTCTTTATGTAGTACAACATGGCCGTGATAACCTTCATCGTTTGTTTCCAGAATTATATACAGCCTGGGAAAGTGCCGTACTTCCTTCAGAGGAATTCCTCAAAATTAAGGAAGGAGATGATGCCGGATGGCCATACTATTATTATGATCAGATCCAGAAGAAGAAACTAATGACCCCGGAATATGGTGGCGATGGAAAGAAAGAAGGAAAAGGTAAAGAACTTGCGCAACCTCTCATTGGATTCCCTGGTCATTGGGCACCCAACGATTTATATTTTTATCAGGGTAATCAGTTCCCTGAGCGCTACAAGAATGGAGCATTTATAGCATTTCACGGGTCAACAAATCGTGCTCCATATCCGCAATCAGGTTATTTTGTTGCATTTGTACCGTTCAAAAACGGAGCACCTTCAGGAGATTGGGAAGTTTTTGCAGATGGGTTCGCAGGAGTTGATCCAATTGTTAATGTGAGGGATGCCAAGATGCGTCCAATGGGTATAGCAGAAGGCCCTGATGGTTCATTATACATCAGTGAAACCGAAAAAGGCCGAATTTGGCGAGTAATGTTTAAAGGTGATAAAAAGACCTTTGACATACCTCAACTCGCTAACATGGAAAAACATAAGTTACTCTCCCATATTCGGACTCCGGACAAAATAAAAGATGATCTGGAAAAAGGCAAGATTAAACCTGAAGCAGCACTTTACAATACCTATTGTTCAGCCTGCCACCAGAATGACGGTAAAGGAGATGGAAATCGCTTTCCACCTCTTGGAGGAACAGACTGGGTAAGTGGTGATAAAACAAGACTATTAAATGTTGTGTTGAAAGGTTTAAACGGAGAAATTGTAGTAAATGGGAAACCTTATAATGGTCTGATGCCAGCACATAATTTCCTGAAAGATGAAGAAGTAGCTAATATCCTGACCTATATCCGCTCTAATTTTGGAAACAGCGCAGGCCCGGTTACCGTACAGGAAGTAATCGATTTTAGAAAAGCGAATAATTAATTTGCTGATAGTTTTGTCCAGAGGATGATGTAACATGAATAGTACCTAAATTAGGTTGTAATTTTTATTGAAGTGCTTAATTTAGTTATTGCCCATAGAGGTAGCTCATAATCAAAAAATAAACTTAAATCAAATATTTAAATGAAACGTAGAGATGTTATTAAAGGTCTGACAATGTTGCCCTTAGCAGGTGGGATTGTTGGAAGTGCACAAGCTTCAATCAACACTGAAGGCACAGGCATATTAGGAATGATGGCCGGCGAGAATGCTACCGTCGGACCTATGAAATTTGGCCCTGAGGTTTACCGATCTTTGGGAGTTGAACCGGTAATCAATTGCCGCGGTACCTTTACAATCATTGGGGCATCTACTTTGGTTCCTGAAGCTAAAGAAGCAATGTACAATGCGCAATCTAATTATGTTCAGCTTGATGAACTGGCAATGGGTGTTGGAAAAAGGCTTGCAGAACTATCCGGTGCTGAATGGGGAGTAGTTTCATGCGGTTGTGCAGGTGGAATGAAAATTGCAACTATTGCTGCAGTAACAGGTGGTAACCCAGAAAAACTGGTTCGCGTTCCTGATCTAACCGGTTTTGAAAAGACCGAGGTTATTATTCCACGCGCATCACGTAATACTTACGACCATGCAATCAGAAACGCAGGTGTAAAAATAATTACAGTTGAAACTCAGGAAGAACTTGAAGCTGCCATTAATCCAAGAACAGCGATGATCTACATGATGCCAACTTCAGCACCTGGTGATACAGGACCATTGTCAATAAATGCAATTTCAAAAGCTGCCAAGTTAAAAGGAGTTCCATTGTTTGTAGATGCAGCTGCCGAAGCGCTTACCTTAAATCCTAATGTTCATCTTGCTGATGGGGCAACTGTAGTTGCTTACAGTGGTGGAAAAGCTATCCGTGGACCTCAGAGTGCCGGCTTATTGTTGGGTGATAAAAAATTCCTGATGGCTACCTGGCAGGCAAGTTCACCTCATCATGGTGCAGGACGTGACAATAAAGTTGGTAAAGAAGAGCAAATAGGTATGCTTGCAGCGGTAGAGGCTTGGGCTAAACGTAATCACGCTCAGGAAGAACTGAATTGGACAGGTTATCTTGAAACTATTTCTAAACGTGTTTCAGTAATTAGCGGTGTTACAACGAGTATTCGTCAGCCTGAAGGTCTTGATAATCGAACTCCAACACTTACTATTTCATGGGATCCTGCTAAATTCAATGCGACAGGTCAGGAATTGGCAACTTACCTTTCTACAACAAAACCACGTATTGCACTGAGTGCAGGTGGTGGCCGCCGTGGTAATACAGCATCAGAAAATTTAACTTCCATTTCAATTGCTGCGTTCATGATGCAGCCCGGAGATGATAAAATCGTAGCCGACCGTATCTTTGACGCATTGAACATGAAACGTCCCGCTACTCCTGAGATGAAAGCCCCTTCAGCCGATCTTAAAGGACGTTGGGATGTAACTATTCAATACTTCAATGAAGTAAGTAAACATTCTTTCAGTATTGAGCAACAAGATACAAACTGGCTTAAAGGCTCTCATAAAAGTGTATTCACAACCAATGAACTTGAAGGCACAATTGATGGTAATTCAGTAGTATTCAGAAGTGCGTCAAGAATGATGGCTGATAATGTTCCATTTACTTTCTCAGGTACTGTTAATGGAGATACAATGTCTGGAAATATTCACCATGGAGAGTATCTTACCTCTACGTTCACTGCTAAAAAAGTTGTTATGCCTACCAATCGCCAGAGAATTCACATTCCAGTTGGACCGCCATTATCAAGTTAATTATTAATAAACCAAAGCCTCGTATTCTTAAAATACGGGGCTTTTTGATTAAAAATAGCTTATGATTTTTTAATTGAAATTTCCCTAAGCTTTGCATAAAGCTCTTTAGGATTATAAGGTTTCGATAAATAATCGTCCATGCCTGCTTCCCTTATTTTATCATTTAGATTAAACGAAACTGATGCAGTCAGTGCGATGATCTGCACCATCGCCTTCTTCTTATCATCAAGTTGACGTATTTGCATGGTGGTTTCATAACCATCAAGTAATGGCATATGAATATCCATCAAGATCAAATCATAATCATTTGCAGAAACTTTAATAAGCGCCTCATTACCATCTCTTGCAAAATCTGGTAAATTATTCCATTTCTGAAAGATCTTTTTCAATAATAAACTGTTTACCGGATTATCTTCTACCGCCAGTATTTTCAGGTTGCTCAGGTCAACTATCTGTTCTTTACCAGAACTGTCATTTTCAAGAGCTTGGATAATGCGATTAAAACTGATATCAAACCAGAACTTAGAACCTTTACCTTCAACACTTTCCAGGTTAACATTACTTTCAAAAAGAGCAAGCAAACGCTTTACTATAGCAAGACCGAGTCCGGTTCCACCATAATTTCTTGTTTTACTGGTTGAGGCCTGAGTAAAAGGTTCAAATATGGCATCCATTTTCTCTTTATTAATTCCAATTCCTGTATCTGAAATAGTGAAACGGATATTGACTTTATGGTCATCTTTACTAATAAGCCTAACCTCAATTCTTACCCTGCCATTGGAAGTAAATTTAATAGCATTACCTGTGAGATTAAATAAAATCTGACTAATGCGTGTTGGATCAGTTGAGATTGAAATTAGCTCAATTTCTTTATCCATATCAAGAATGAGTTCAAGCCCTTTTTCTTTTGCCTGGATTCTAAGGCCTGAACAAATATTCTGTATCAAAGAATGTAGATTAACAGCGATAGATTCCAAAAACAATTTCTCAGAGCCCAGTTTATTAAAATCCAGTATATCATTAATCAAAGTATGAAGGCTTGCAGCTGAAAAATTCAGAATATTAAGATTTTCTTTCTGCTCAGGACATGTGAGCTCTTCACCAAGCAACTCAGCCATCCCTATGACTGAATTTAATGGGGTTCTTAACTCATGCGACATGGTTGAGAGAAAGTCGGATTGCGATTGCGCTGCCATATTTGCTTTCTGAACTGCAATCAAAAGCTTTTCATTTAGTAATTGCTTCTCCTTTACATGGAAGATTAAAGTATGATGAAACAGATAATGACCTAGTATAATGGTAATAAAATTCATGAAAACCATGAATTCATAAACCGGGGAGACTATACCTTCGGGTGTGTTGTTCAAATTCTGAATACTCCCATTAGTAATCATAAACAGAATAACAGGAATTATCGCTACAATTGAATAAAAAATACCAATCCTACTATTCAATAAGTAAAATCCGGATAAAATCATGATGTAGATTATTTGCAAAGCCATGATATTAATGGTTTTTGCAATTCCAAAAATAATGAAAAACACAAGAAACAATCCCATTAAAATCACGGCATGAGCTATCAAAATTGCATATTTCTTATGGCTAAGCAATAATTTCAACAGAAATGTATAGGTTATCAATAAGATAATCGCGATTTTCAATTCAAAAAGATGATTATTATAAATGGTGATAGGGATAACTATCAATATTTTAAATAGAGCTAATAGCAGGAAGGTATATAGAATCTTAACCCGGGATTTCTCCAGAGTATCCGGAATAGTTTTTAGCAGATTCTTTAATGACCAATTCAAGAGTTCAGGTTTTTTAGGCATGTTTTAATAGGTCGCCTAAAATAATAATATATCCTGACAATTCATTTCAATAAGTTGAATTGAGTTAAATCACAACGTGATTTTATTCAGGTTCTGAATACCTGATCAATCTGAAAAGCTATCTCAAGACATTAAAAACGTACTCTACATGAAAAATACTCAACAACAATATCGTGGCTAAAGAAATGAAAATTAGAAAAGTATAATCAGG
Source organism: Sphingobacterium thalpophilum (assembly GCA_945878525.1). Classification (GTDB taxonomy): domain Bacteria; phylum Bacteroidota; class Bacteroidia; order Sphingobacteriales; family Sphingobacteriaceae; genus Daejeonella; species Daejeonella thalpophilum_B. The sequence continues at coordinate 2,346 of CAMCTU010000048.1, read as the reverse complement.
ATCAAGTATTTTAAATTCAATGAAAGGAATGCGATTAAGTTTTAAGTCAATTCTAATCGATGTAAGCAATGCAATCTATTTGTACCAATATACCATCCCTGCCCATATGTTCCGGGCTACAACCGGTATATGAACGCACAGGCTTAGGATCAGGGAAATACTCACCATAAACCTCATTAAGGGCCTTAATGTTTTTATTTGGCTCAGAAAGAGACATATGTACTTTTAAAACATTCCCCATATTAGTACCGGCTTTTTCTAAAAGATTTCTCATGTGCTCTAGCGCACTTCTGATCTGAACCTGTATATCTCCGGGTTCTTTTCTCCTGTCAGCATACCAGCCTCCAACACCAGAGATAAATACCAGATGCCCGGAACGGATGCAGGCAGATAGCGGACTAGTACTTGGATAAGGGCTTGGAATCAATGCTTTTTTAGGGGTCCAGCCAGGTTTTTGAACTGGTTCAGCAGCTATTTCCTTCGCCCCGACAGCACCCGCTAATGGAAGAATGGTCAGGCTTTTTAAAATTTCTCTTCTTTTCATGTAGGAGATGTGAGTCCAGATAGCTATCGGGATAAGAGGTTAGATGTTAGATATGAGAGGTTATTAGTCTTATAAAATTTCGAATCAAATGTTCAATCAAAATCAGTTATTTTCAAAAACAAGATACTTAATATTTTTCCGATCAAACGTATATGAAATATGAACTCGGCCATCCATGGTTTGAATGATTGCAGGATAACTGTATTCCTCTTTTGTACCATCTTCGAGAATCATAATGTCTTTCCACATCCTACCATTTAATGTCTGAGCAATATTCAACTTAAACCTGCCGTTAAACCATTCCTCTCCCGGTATTAATGGGTTATAAACAATCAGTTGAATACCATTTTTTAAGCTAACAGCATCAGTCCCTGAATTTGGATTGAGCAATGTTGTGTGCTTCATTTTACTCCAGCTTATTCCTCGATCATCTGACCAGGATTCAATCACATTACCCTGCTTACTTCTGCAAAGTATTTGAAGTCGGCCATTGGGGTAAGTCAATATACTGGGTTGAATCACCTCAAACTCAGTTTCAGGGTCAACCGGGATCTTCTGCCAGCTTTTGCCCTGATCTAAGGATCTTTCAATATGAACCTTCCAATTACCCCCGGTCTCAGTACTAGATGGAGAAAGAATAGTCCCATCAGCAAGCTGAATTGGTTTGTTTTTTATCGGACCAAGAATTCCATCAGGTAAACGAACCGCATCCGACCATGTTTTGCCCTGATCTGCAGATGTTTTGTACATGCCCCACCAATCCCGTGGATTGGGACCAGCCTTATAAAACAAAAAAATTCTATCTTCTGAGTTTTTGAATAATACGGGATTCCAGAGTGGAAAAGTACCTTCTGTACCAAAATTGCCATTAGCAAATTCAACAGGATAGCTCCACTTCCCATTTCGGTTTATTGATGTCCAGATTTTAACATCTTTATTTCCCTCCTGAGTACCACCAAACCAGGCAGCTAAAATCTCGCCATTGGAAGTTTCTAAAAGAGTAGATGCATGACACTGGGCAAATGGTACATCCTGAAATATCAACTCCTCCTTGACTCTAGTAAATGAACTTTGAGCTGAGATAAAACCCGGCATCAATAGCACTATAAAAAACACAGCAATCCCTAAATATTTCATAATAATCCGTTCTAACTGATATTCAACTTACTAATTTAATTCCCTTCCCAAAAGCATACTCAGATACTTAAAACCTATAACTCAAAACCCACAACTTTCAGCTTTTAGCTTTTAGCTTTTAGCTTTTAACTAAGCCTGTCTCCACTTCGTCTCCACCCCCTGCTTCCCAATAAGCTCTTGAAACTCTGCAAGCAATTGCTTTCCTTCCCTGACCTTCTGTGGGATCACCTGCTTTTTCAAAGAATAGCTAACCAATAAACCAACCGCTTCGCCTATACTCCATTCAACCGGATGCAAACGATAACAGCCATTCGTAATGTGCGTGGTTCCAATATTCTTATTGGCAGGTAAAAGGTTTTCCATCCGCACAGGCAATAAAGATCCCAATGGAATCTGAAAAGGCAGTGAGGCAAAATCAATGTAATTATCCCCGCGACTGCTTGGATGAAGATCAATATGATAATATCCTATTCCTACGCTATCGTAGAAATCTGCAGCTTTTTTACCTGCCTCCGCTCCTGCCACCTTAATCCGGTTTTCCTGACCAACATGTTCTTCTAAAACTGTAAATAATGCTTTTATACGCCTTGATTCACGGATGTAAGGATATTTTGCCATACCATCTTCAGTTCCCATGATATCCTTTCTCAAGCGAAGACCGGGCC
>CAMCTU010000047.1 GCA_945878525.1 Sphingobacterium thalpophilum | reverse complement strand
GAGATTGATCCAGCCTTTTTGAGCAAAACTTGAAGTAGCAATAAATGCTAAGAGGATAATTAAAACTGTTTGTTTCATCTGTCTATTTATTGTTTTTAATGTTGATGAAGCCTGCCCGAACGGCTTGGCCTGCTGGGCGATCATGATATAATAATCATACTCCTGAGGATTTTGGTTAAATCATGATGGTTTCATAAAAATAGTTATTGTGAATTTATTGGTCAATAATAACACCGATCACAGGGAAAATTGGACTACCTTGTATCTATAACATATTCGGCATAAACTCCGCGACAGTCCATTTCAAACTCTAAATCCTCGACTGGTGGCCGATTGTAATGCCAGTCGATACCGCTTAATGCTGCGCCACGCTTTGCAATTTCGCGTACCATTATGGGATGAATGTTATGGATACTATACACCTGGGTTGCCGTAGAATCTGCCCAGGTAAAGCCAAGACCAGCCATTCGACGTTCCATTTCATTAAGCACCCAATGTCCTTTTTTCAATAGGCCCTCCTGGGATAGGTCACCAAGACTAATACTGTGAGTACGATAATCACTCATACCCTCTGGGGCTTCAGCACTACCAGCGATTACAAAAGAGGGTTTTGCATTAGCATCAGGCATAGTATAAGTAAAAGCATGAATACTCGGACTCGATGGTTTATTCAACTCTGGACAGACATTTGAGCGAGCTATGGGATTGTCACCACCCTCCTCGTAAATTCCCCAGGCTTTTAAAGTACCCATATAAATGTTATTAAAGTCAACAAAGCCTTGTTCGGTAAATGGCTCGGGTGAACGTAATTCGCAGGCTCCAAATGCAGCGAGCGGACGACCTAAAGTGTTGAGATGTTGTTGGATGCGTAAGAAGCCCTCTATTAGTGGCAGCGGCCGACTGAATCGTACACGTTCTAATCTATAACCATCCAGTGCAGCTATACCCGCAGAATACTGCCTTACACCTCGAAGATAACGATATGACCCAGGTTCAAAAATTTTTGTATCAGACATATTTATTTGCTTATTGCCCTGTGGTTGGTGTTGCCCTTTGGTTGGTGTTAACACCAACCATTCTTTTTCCAACCATCTGAGAGCTAATATAGTGAAATTAGTGTAGTCGCGGTTAGGATTTATGTGGTCGGTGAACACCGACCACATGGATTAACTATACTGCGTCAGAGAGTGAGGAGAACGTAAAGTCCCTGATCTTCATCGGAGGAATCAATGCATTGATATTTGATTCACCACTCACTGTACGCTCAGGTTTACCCAGGGCTTCCAGATTGTTGAGCATGATAATCGGACTCTCATTGAACCTGAAGTTCTTTACCGGGAATTTGATCTCTCCATTCTCGATATAGAAAGTGCCATCTCGGGTTAGTCCGGTAAGCAAGACAGTTTGAGGATCCACACTACGGATATACCATAAACGAGTAACTAAAATACCCTTTTCTGTGCCCTTGATCAGATCTTCCAGAGATTGATCCGTTCCTGCCATAATTACGGCATCGGGCTGCGGTATGGCTTTTATACCTTTCTTCTGAGCCCAGTAACGTGAATAGAACAGATTTTTTATGACTCCATTTTCGATCCAGTTTATTTTTTCCTGAGGTCTTCCATCGCCACTCCAGGTGCTGGTTGGCATTTCAGGATGGGAAGGATCCGAATACATATTTACGCGCTCATCCACCAATTTCTCACCCAGCTTGGTCAGTCCGCCTGGTTTGCTCATAAAGCTTCTTCCTTCATCCGCCTGACGGCCATCCATACCAAAAAAGAGGTTTTCCAGCAAAACCAGGGCAGCAGCAGGTTCAAGAATTACAGTGTATTTACCCGGTTCAAGAGCTCTGGCAGTGGCAGAATTAGCGGCTTTCATAGCCGCGGATCTAGTTGCCTTTTTTACATCCAGTTTGCTGAAATCATTGTATGATTTAGTGGCATAGCCTGAACCTTTTCCATCTTCAGTACGCAAAGTCACATTAAAACTGACCCCGGTTGATGTGTTATAGGCAAACAAACCTTTTGAATTCATCATTGCTGCATAGGAGGTATTGTTCTCCAGAAATCCTGCGGCATTGAGTTTATTATCCTTTGAGATCTGCAAGCTTGCTGCAACGGCATCTGCGCGCTCTTTCGGACCCATATTTGCGGTTGCCTGCACAAAAGTTGGGGATGTGGGATAGGTTTGCGGACTAAGAAATGATACAAATTCAGGATTTTCGGGTGCGAGCATCGCTGTTTCTTCTGCCCTTCGGACTACCTTTTTCAGGGATTCATCATCAAACTCATTGATGGTGGCAACACCCAGTTTTTTCCCGAAAGCTGAGGATACAACCAGAGTATTCTGACTGATTCCTCCGCTTGTAGAAACCGAATTACGGGCATAACGTATATTTCCGGCATCTGAACCATTAAGGTTTACCTCACATTCATCTGCTTTGGAATAGCTGAGCACTTTCTTTAATAAAGCCTGTGCCTCTTCTTTACTTAATATTGACATGATCTTATCCTCAGATTTTTCTAGCTGTATTAATTACATTAACTCCATTAAAACGAGTGGTTGCACAACCATGCGAAACCGCACTGGTTTGCATCGGTTGTCCCTTGCCATCAAAGAATGAGCCACCGAGGCGATAATCACTTTCATCGCACATATCGCTGCATGCGTTCCAAAACTCCTGGGTATTGGCCTGATAGGCAACATCCTTAAGCATGCCGGCAATTTTACCTTCCTTTATCTCGTAATATAGCTGTCCGCCGAACTGGAAATTATAACGCTGCTGGTCGATAGAGAATGAACCATCTCCAATGATGTAAATTCCTTTTTCGACGTTTTTGATCAGATCATCAATGCTTTTCTTCTGTTTTCCAGGCATCAGGGATACATTCGGCATACGCTGAAACTGAACACTACTCCAGTTGTCGGCATAACAGCAACCCTGCGATTCATTCAGGCCCACAATATGAGCCTGGTCGCGGATCGCCTGATAATTTACCAGTACACCATCCTTAATGATATCCCATTTTTTGGTACCCACACCTTCATCGTCATAACCCACAGCACCAAGAGAACCAGGCTGTGTTTTATCTCCCTGGATATTGACCAGCTCACTACCGTATTTAAAGTTTTTGGACTGCCATTTATCAAGGGTAAGGAAGCTAGTTCCTGCAAAATTAGCTTCATATCCCAACACACGATCCAGTTCGGTAGGGTGACCTGAAGATTCGTGGATCGTTAACCAAAGATGTGAAGGATCAAGAACCAGGTCGTATTTACCAGCTTCAACAGATTTGGCAGTGATTTTCTGTCCCACCTGCTCTGCCGCAGATTTTGCATCTTCCAGCATATCATAGCGACCTTTGTATAGGGTTGTAATTCCCTTTATTTTATGCTCCGGATCAGCCTGAAGATATTCATATCCCATTCCCATTGGAGCACTAAGCGCATTACGGGTCTCGAATTTCCCTGATTTTGCGTCAATTTTTGTCAGGAAGAAAGTTGGCCATATACGGTGTACGTCCTGATCAATGTAAGAACCATCGGTAGAGGCAAAATATTTTTGCTCATTTACCAGAAAGAGGATTGAATTGGCATAATTCGCTCCACCTTTCAAAGCAGCATCGTTCACTGAAAGTAAAAGATCTACTTTTTCCTTCATCGGCACTTCAAAGGCATTTTTTTCTATTGGTGCTTTCCAGCTTACTTCGCCATAGCCCTTTTGAGGAGCCAATTGTACAGGTTCTATTAACAATCGTGAGTTTTCTTTGGCAATTGCAACAGCAAGTTCTGCTGCTTTGGCAATGCTGTCGGTATCCATTTTGTCGGTTGCGGCAAAACCCCAGCTGCCATTTGCAATTACTCTGACACCCATACCGTAGCTTTCGGTGTTCACAATATTCTCTACCTTATCTTCCCGAGTTACAACAAACTGGTTCAGGTATCGCCCGATGCGAACATCAGTATAGGTAGCACCGCGCGATCTTGCGGCGTTCAGTGCCACATCAGCCATCCGCTTTTTCAATGCCGGATCGATCCGGTCTAATGCGGCATCCAGCGGGACATCATTGCCCCATACCGGAATTGAGGGCATCATGGCTGCAGAAGCACCCATGCCTGTCAGGTAAATAAAATCTCTTCTTTTCATTTAATTGGTAAGTTTAGGAACAACACTTTGAGGCTTAATAAACCCTCAGAGGCGGAATGGATTAATATGATAACATCCAATAATTATGCCATTATTTATATGACTATCAGCTATTAACTAGTAAGAAATTTAGATTCCTGATATCTGATTTTTAATTACCGATGCGATCTTATTCCTCATCCCAATTTATAGTTATCTCTTGTTTGTTAACTGTTATCTGTTATAAAGTTGTAACTGTCAAATTTAGCAGTCATATAAATTTTGTCAACTGTCAAATGTCCACTCTCAATTCTCAAGTCTCCATTAAATTCTAGATTTTCCTCCCCGTATTAATCACATTCACCCCCTTAAACAAAGTTGTTGAACATCCATGAGATACCGCACTCACCTGACTCGGTTGTCCTTTCCCATCAAAGAAGGATCCGCCGGTGCGGTAATCTTTTTCATCACAAATGGCTGAACAGGCATTCCAGAATTCCTGAGTATTTGCCTGATAAGCTACATCCTTTAAGAGTCCGCCGATCTTCCCGTCTTTTATCTCAAAGCAAAGTTGCCCGCTAAACTGGAAGTTATATCGTTGCTGATCAATTGAATAAGAGTTACGTCCGAAAATGTAAATTCCTTTTTCAATATTTTTGATCATATCCGCAGGACTGAGTGCCGCTTTTCCGGGTTTTAAAGAAACATTTGGCATCCGCTGAAATTGTACACTGCTCCAGCTATCAGCATAGCAACAACCCTGTGATTCGGGCAGACCTAAAATATGCGCCTGGTCGCGGATGGTCTGATAGTTAACTAGAATTCCATCTTTAATAATATCCCAGTTTTTACATTTCACACCCTCATCGTCGTATCCAACCGCTGCTAATGAGCCTTTCTGAGTTTTATCGGCTTCGAAATTGACAATATTACTTCCAAAATTAAATTTCTTGCTTTCCCATTTATCCAGAGTGAGGAAACTTGTGCCGGCATAATTGGCTTCATAGCCCAGCACACGGTCGAGTTCTGAAGGATGACCTACAGATTCGTGGATGGTTAGAAACAAATTCGTAGGATCGATTACAAGATCGTATTTTCCGGCTTCTACAGGTTTAGATCTTAGCTTTTCATCCACATGCCGGGTTGCGGTGGTTACATCCTCCAGCATATTGTAGCGATTTTTGTATATCGTAAATAATCCGTCGATCTCTTCCTCTTTCTTTGGGATCAGGTATTCATAACCCATACCCATTGGAGAACTGAGTGAATTCCGGGTTTCAAATTTCCCTGATTTTGGATCTATTTTGGTAACCGTGAATGTTGGCCACAATCGGTGTACATCCTGATCTATATAAGATCCTTCAGTAGAGGCAAAGTATTTTTGCTCGTTGACAAGGAATAAAGATGAATTGATATAGTTAGCACCGCCTTTCAAAGCAGCATCATTCACTGTCAACAGAAGCTCAGTTTTCTCCCTGATCGGAATCTCAAATGCATTTTTCTCAATCGGGGTTTTCCAGCTTACTTCACCATAACCTTTTTGAGGCGCAAGTTTTACCGGCTCAGTTAGCAATTTGGAATTCACTTTTGCAATCTGGACTGCTGTAGCTGCAGCGCGGGCAATATTATCTTCAGTTAACTGATCGATAGAAGCAAAACCCCAGCTGCCATTGGCAATAACACGGATACCCATGCCATAGGATTCAGTATTGCTGATATTCTCAACCCGGTTTTCACGGGTTGTTAAAAACTGATTCAGATATCTTCCGATCCTGACATCTGCATAGCTTGCTCCTTTGGAACGGGCAGCATTCAATGCAATATCTGCCAATCGCTTTTTCAGGGCAGTATCAACCGGAATTAAGGCCTCTTCTATGGCGATATCCCGGCCAATGACCGGTACCGATTGCAGCATAGATGCTCCGACTCCTATCCCTGACAGGTATAGAAAATCTCTTCTTCTCATAACGATATTTAATTATGGATTAAACTGCATCAGAAAGCGAAGAGAATGTAAAGTCGCGAATCTTCATTGGTGGCACGATCATGCTACCATTTCGTTCAGCTTTACCCAGCGCTTCTACATTATTCAGCATAATAATCGGACTTTCATTGAACCTGAAGTTTTTGATCGGGAACATAATTTTTCCGTTTTCGATATAGAAAGTACCGTCGCGGGTCAATCCGGTTAATAATAATGTTTGCGGATCTACACTTCGTATATACCAGAAACGGGTTACCAGAATTCCTTTTTCAGTACTTTTAATCAATTCTTCCAATGATGCGGAGCCACCTTCCATGATAATTCTTCCTGCACCCGGGATTGCCTTCACGCCTTTTTTCTGTGCCCAGAAACGTGAATAACTCAGGTTTTTCACAACTCCTTTTTCTACCCAGCTAGTTCTCTCAATGGGAAGTCCGTCACCATTCCAGGTTGCACCGGGAAGTTCAGGATTAAAGGGATCTGAATAAATATTGACCTGCTCATTGAACAATTGTTCGCCAAGGCGGGTTCCTCCGCCTTTTTTGCTCATAAAGCTTCTGCCTTCTTCGGCACCACGAGCATCAAATCCCCTGACCAGGTTAGAAAGCATATCGCTCGCTGCTAGTGGTTCAAGTATGACAGTGTATTTGCCCGGCTCTATGGCTCTGGCACCTGCAGAGCCATTCGCTTTTCCTGCAGCAATTTTTGTTAATGCCAGCGTATCCAGTTTTGAGATATCATTAAAACTGTTGCTGACATATCCCGAACCGGTTCCTGCCTGATTTCTGGTGGTTACAGAAAATGAAACATCTGTATCTTTATTATAAGCATAAAGTCCCTTAGAATTCATAATCGCCCTGAAGCTGGTCGTATTCTCAAGGAATCCTGCCGCTTCAAGATTTGCTGCTTTCGCTACCTCCAGACTTTTTCTGACAGCCTCAGCCCTGATATCTGGATTTATTGCCGCGGTTATCGGATTGTATGTTATAGACTCTGCAAAGGTTTTTGGTCCTTCGAGTGATACATATTCAGGGTTAGCTGGTGCCAGCTGAGCGAGTTCTTCAGATCTTCTAACTACCTTCTCAAGCGAAGCATCATCAAATTCATTGATCGTTGCTGAACCTGTTTTTTTACCAAATGTAGAACTGATTGCCAGTCCCATAGAACTCATATCCCCTGCAGTTGAAACCGCGTTGCGTGCATAGCGGATATTACCACCTTCACTACCATTTAGGCTAACTTCACACTCATCAGCTTTCGAAAAGCTCAATGCTTTTTTCAGAATTGCCTGAGCTTCTTCTTTACTTAATATGCCCATATCTTATATTTTTCTTGCTGTATTAATTACATTAACTCCATTAAATCGTGTGGTTGAACAACCGTGTGAAACTGCATTCGACTGGCTGGGCTGACCTTTGCCATCATTGAAAGCTCCACCCAGACGGTAATCGCTTTCATCGCAAACTGCCCCGCAGGCATTCCAGAATTCCTGGGTATTCGACTGATAGGCCACGTCCTTGAGCATTCCCACGATTTTACCTTCCTTAATCTCGTAGAACATCTGTCCGCCGAACTGGAAATTATACCGCTGCTGGTCAATAGAGAAAGATCCATCACCGATGATATAAACTCCTTTTTCTACATTTTTGATCATGTCATCAACACTCAGTTTTACTTTTCCGGGTTGTAAAGAAATATTGGGCATTCGTTGGAACTGTACATCCTGCCAGCTTTGGGCATAAGAACAACCTTGTGATTCATTTAAGCCGATCATATGAGCCTGATCACGGGTAGCCTGGAAGTTTACCAAAATACCATCCTTAACAATATCCCACTTTTTACATGCTACACCTTCATCATCATAACCAACAGCACCTAAAGAACCTTTTTGAGTCTTATCAGCCACAACATTGACCAGATTGTTTCCGAAATTGAATTTTTTGGAATTCATTCTTTCCAGACTTAAAAAGCTGGTGCCAGCGTAATTGGCTTCATATCCAAGAACGCGATCGAGCTCTGTAGGATGACCTACTGATTCGTGTATAGTTAGCCATAGATGGGATGGATCGAGAACCATGTCGTATTTGCCTGGTTCAACTGATTTAGCCTTCATTTTCTCATCCACGTTTGCGGTTGCCGCTTTCACATCTTCAAGTATGTCATAACGATCTTTATATCGGGTAACAATTCCTTTGACCTTACTGCTTTCTTTTGGTTCCAGGTACTCATAGCCCATACCCATGGGGGTGCTCAATGACCGGATCGTATCGAATTTACCACTGCTGCGATCGATCTTGGTCACTGTGAAATTCGGATAGATTCTGTGGATATCCTGATCTATGTAGGAACCATCTGTTGAAGCAAAATATTTTTGCTCATTGACAGCCAAAATAACTGAATTGACAAAATTGGCACCGCCCTGCATTGCAATGGCATTGGTGCTTAGTAGTAGGTCTACTTTTTCTTTGACCGGCACTTCAAATGCATTTCGTTCGATTGGAGACTTCCAACTTACTTCTCCATAGCCTTTTTGAGGCGCAAGCTTTACAGGTTCTCCCTGAATTTTGGCATTTGCTTTTGCTACAGCAACTGCCCTTTCAGCAAGTTTGGCAATATCTTCCTTTTCAACATTGTTTGATGAGGCAAATCCCCAGCATCCATCAGCAATAACACGTATTCCTACTCCGTAAGACTCGGTATTAGCCACACCCTGAACCCTGTTTTCACGGGTGCTAACAAACTGGTTTAAATACCGGCCAATGCGTATATCTGCATAGCTTGCACCCTTTGAACGTGCAGCATTCAATGCCACATCTGCCAAAGCTTTTTTAATTCTGACATCCATGCCATCCAAGGCTTGTGCCGGATCAATTGGATTACCCATGAGCGATAGTCCGGGAAGCATAAATGCACCGGCTCCCATTCCACTCAGGTAGAGAAATTCACTTCTTTTCAATACGTTGTCCTCCTGTTATTTGGTTAGTAGATTTGCCCCGAAATTGATGCGGGGTTTTTATTTTTTTGAAGTTAAAACTTTTTTGCTTCAAGCCATAAATATGTGCAAGAAAGTAAAAATAAAATATAGAAACAAAAAGGCGGAACTACTTCGTTATAATTCTTGTCTGGATGATATTCTTCCATACTTTCTGAAAAAGATTTTTCTGCCACTTTTTTATTATTCTTAATTCTTGCCACAGCATTTACTGTTGCCCAGTCATTTTTATCGAAGACATAAAACCAGGTTTGAATCAAGTCAGGAAAATTGCCGGATTCAAGTAAATTCCATCCTGTTTTATTGGGCCAGAATGGGGCAGACCATCGGAAAGCCAAAACCGGATCCTGTTTGAACTTTAAAAATTCAGCTTCTGAACGGACAAAAGGAATAGAATCCGAATTGCTTTCAATGTTGATCCTTGTTTCCTGGTTTAGTATAGGCAAAGGGTTTTTTAAGGCCAGTAAAATGTTGATTTCTGTACTTTTTGAATGATCTCCGATCAATTTTGACCAGTATGCTGAATAGGATTTTAAATCATTGCCCAATATCCAGGTATAGGTATCATTAATACCGCTTAGCAGGATTCTCCCTTTTCCAAATAATTGACTGCTTACCAGAATATTAGCTTGATCATCCCTTACCAATGCCAGGTTCCCATCCTTTGGTAATATCCTGAATGAAGCAGAATATCCTGAACTCATTTTTTTCGCTTTGTAATCATCCCAATTTATACTGAGTATTTTTTCTTCTGACCTGGCAATTGCTCTCGTCTCGAAAAGTCCCTTGAGAAATCCCGGGGCTTTTCTGATACTGTCAGCGATTAGAATCAGCCCCATTCCATTACGAATTTGATTTTGAATGGATTGGTTCTCGGCCTGGCTTAGTGCCGATAGTTCTTCTGGATCACTAATTAAAAGGTCGAAATTTTCCAGAACTGAAGGGCTGATCCGATCAAGATTAATTCTTGTAGCATTTAAAAATTCGGTACTGAACTTGTTTTTGCTGATTGCTGCACGAACTGTGACAGAATAATCATTTTCAAACAGCCAGTTCTTTAGAAATCTATTTTCAAAACCGGGTGAAGATGACAGGATCAGAATTTTTATTGGATTCCGGTTTTGTACAAACACTGGTACTTTTTCATTTAGGATAGTGTCTTTTTCCGCAATTCCAATTAAGTTGTAAACTGCCTTATCCAAATGTTTTGGAATAGTATTTAGTTGAAAATTCTCTGATCTGCCACCGGGGATGATAACAGAATCCAAATTTGTGCCCATTCCTCTTAGTATTAGTTTTACCGGATCGTTTGCGGGGTTTTGAAAATTCCCACTCAACATAAGCTGCTCTCCTGAATACAAAGCCTTATTCCAATGAATATTCTGTAAACCTGAGGGTAACTGAGATGGATGAAATAATAGTTCCTTACCCTCCATCATTTCTAATTCATGAGCCTGAAATCCGTATCCAAAAACGTGAAACTTAGAATATTGCTGATTCAAAGCCAGGAAGCTCTCCAGATCAGGTATCAGTTTGACTGATCTGATACCCTTAGCTATATCTGGGTTTGTAGTGAATGCAGCTATATTTTTAAACTTTTCAAGACTGTCTTTTTGAATTCCATCTGTGATTAAAGCGGCAGCATTTTCTTCCTTAAAGTCTGCTTTCTTCTGATAAGTAATTGGAATTACTAGGAAGACCAGGGCAATAATAGCAAAAAATCCAGCAGCAATCCTAAGAACCAGGTTAGCTTTATTCTTTCGCCGGAATTCTTTCAGTAGAATAAATCCAAGCAGAATAAGTGCTGAAATGATGATATAACTATTATTCATTTTATGGCCTGTTTCTGCTTAAATTATTAAAATACTCCATTGAGAGTGCAGTGCCGGGTCCGGTTCTTTTGGATTGCGGCAACTTCATCTCATCCCTGATCATTTTCTGATAGGCAGCTTCAACACTAACAATATCCGCAAGCTTCACTTTTTTATCAGTATTCGTGATTCTCCTGAATGCGCTTAGTCCGGCAAGAAATTCTTCAGGTTTTTCAGAAGCTTTTCTGGCCAGTAAAATTCCCGACTCCTTCAGGATTATGCGTTCCCCTGAATTGAGTATTTCGCTATTTTTCATTTGTGCCAGTACTGCAACAGCTCTTTTCAAAGCGTTTTGACCATCAAGAGTTTTTGCTGAATTTCGTACTGCTAAAGGCTGAGTAATTTTATCAAGTTCACCACTTAGCCTCTTTTCTGCCTTAATTTGAGGGGCTTTGAATGCTGTTTTGGCGACATATACTCTTGATTTTTGCTGCAGATCTTTCAGCAGACGAAGGGCTTTATATTCAAAAGGCAGAGCCTCTTCCGGTTTGTATGTCCTCAATCGTAATTCGGCACTCCACATTTCAGCCAGGGTTGCTTTTAGCTGAGCTTTCAGTTCAGGTTCAAAGAACGTGGCATCTTCAGCAATATCATGTTTATGAGAATAGCCCTCCAGCATTTTTTCGGCATTGCCAAAATCAGCAGCTTCATTTTCCGCATGCTCTTCATGCTCTTCTCCAATTTCTTCATCTGTTTCCTCACCAAGAAATTTACCATAGCGCATGCGTAAAAGTTTTTGATCAATGCCCAGGTTATTGCTGCGGTTTTTATATTCAATATCTCTGATCTGCCTACTTTCTTTAATTAGCTTTTCAGTATCAATAATGATCTGCCGCTGACTTCTGAAATATTCCGGTACCAGATTCACACCCGAAAGCATACCATCCATACTCATCAGTTGGGCTGTATCTTGAATGGTCACGATGTAAACATCAGAACGGCTTTCCTGCATCCTGCTGTCTTTGGCATTGATGAAAAAATATAATTCATCTCCGGGAGCCATTCCCATTGCCTCAAGATCCAGTGTTTTCTTGAATTGATATTGCTGGTTGCCGCCAAATGATGCGGCAAGACTGATTTTCTGATCTTTAAACTGTACACCTTCACCTTTACCCCGGCTAATGGTTGCCGAAATAAATGCATCTTCAATTCCGTAATCATCGTTGATCTGCACATTTAATGTGGTTCTTTTGGGTTCTCCAATGTCAACGCTGCTGTATTGTGCCGGACTGATGATCCTGATTACTGCCGTCTGATCTTTTATCGTTTCGAGTTTATAGAGTTCTGATAATTTACCATCCAATTTCAGCTGATAAAATCCGGAACTGTCTATTCTCTTATTGAATCCCCATTTTGTCTTTTCATTATTAAGGGAGCGAAGGCTTATCCTTTGCTTATCATTGAAGATGAATTCCAGGCTTTTAACCGACTGGTTGGTTTCAATTTCCCAGCTAAGAACGGAGCTTTCTTCCAGCCTTGCAGAAAATTGATTTTGAGTTCTGGGTGCTTTCCTGGTATATGCCGGCGGATTGACCTTTAGCTTCAATGATTCGATCCCCGGGAGAATTGCCTCTTTAAGACTCGACAGATTTGAACTCTTAACCGCTATCTCATCAATTTTGTTTCTGTTAATCAGTTCAAACCGGCTTAGTATTAATGAAATGATCAAAGAAATGAAAAAGATCAGTGCAGAAATCTTTAGTCGGCGATAGATTACAGCAGGAGCTTTAATAATATTCAGCTCTGGTTCAATTTTTCTGACCTGTAATTTTTCAAGAGTATTAAGTGAATTTTCTGTTCTTAAAAACAGATCTGAGCTTTCTTCAAGCTGAGGATAGCTTTGGTTCAGAAGCCGGGTCACTTCGTTATGGCCAAGATTCAAAATCCCTGACCTTAGAATTAATCCGGTCAGTATTGGAATGAGAATTCCTGGAATCCACCAGAAAGAAACTTGCGCAATTTCAGACCAGAAACAGAAGTTCAAGATAGTGACCGATACAGCAATCAGTATCATAGAAGTTAGCCATGAGCTGATCCAAAGCCTCCTGATTTTGTTGATATGTTGTTTCCCCTCCATGTGCCTTAGCTCAATCTAAATGCTTTTTATATGCTAACCAGCGTTCTGCAAGAAAAAGTAACATCAAACCTATCCAAAAGATATCCTTTAGGTTTTTTTCTGTGTTTTTCAGTACAATTCCTGATTTAGGTGCTCTCTTCGCAGGAATAATCCATGAATCGGCAGCAGATCTGCGGTCATCAAGATCCGAATCTGAATTTTCAACATTTGGAATTAGTAGCGGTACCAGAATTTTAGCAAAATCTTCATTCCAGACCAGTCCGTTCCATTCCGGGTTAAAGCGGGAATAAAAATGGTAAAGCCTTAGCGTATTGCTTATTTCAAGATCCAGTAATGGCTTGCCGAATCCGTCCTCCCAGACAGCAAAATTCTTTTTCGAAGGTTCAGCTAAAAAAATCCTCTTTCGCAAAGCAATTGCTTCCTTTTGCAGGGAATATTCAGGTAAAACAATTGTGCTGTTTACATCTTCGGTTTTGCCATTCTTATAAACAAACAGGGAGGAACCTTCCTTTAGTCTATTGATCAGGGATTCGGCGGGTATTTCTTCAGAAAGCCAGAATATTATGTTTTGAGA
Source organism: Sphingobacterium thalpophilum (assembly GCA_945878525.1). GTDB lineage: Bacteria > Bacteroidota > Bacteroidia > Sphingobacteriales > Sphingobacteriaceae > Daejeonella > Daejeonella thalpophilum_B. The sequence continues at coordinate 4,817 of CAMCTU010000047.1, read as the reverse complement.
TTTATTTATTAAACCTGAATTAACAGAACTTATTTCGATCCTTCTTTCAGTATATTTTTGAATTGCCCGAATTGCTGCAATTAGGTATTCTGCATCTTTTTTGAATTTGTCGGTATAAACAGCAATACGGATTGTTGATGTATCTATGCGCACAGGAAGTTGAGTAATTGAATCAGCATTTTTAATGCTCAGACTTGAGTTGCCATTCTGAATAACTATTGAAAATGCTGTGTTTTTACTGCTAGGGTCTATATTTACCGCGATATTCCTTGAACCTTTTGGTTCAGTTTGGGTTGTAATTGCCTTAATTGAATCTCCTGTGAACCAGGCACTTTCTATCCATGAGGAAATAGAATCTTTTGGAGTGTAAGTTTTCCACTTGATTGTAGTTACAATTTCAGGGCGCTCAGTTTGAAAGCGATTAAGCCGGTTTGAAGTAAATAAATGGGTCTTTGTACCGACTGGGATTTCCTGATCCAGCAATTTTAGCAGCGACCAGTAGGAAAGCTGATTGGCCATACTGTCAATTATGATTTCGGAATTCTTTAATTCAGTTAGATCCACAGATTTAAAACCTGGTTCGAACAAATGGAGATCATAGCCTGCCTGATCCAGTGAATCTATTTCTTTTTGAAAATTGGAATAAGTTTCTTTAAAAGTATCTTTTTCGACCAGAATCCATCCCCTATGCTGATCGGTACTATTTGTCCTGATCCAAACAGGCTCTGCCAGTAATGTTGAAATAATAATGATCAGAAGGCATCGCAATAATAAAAGAATCAGATCTAGAAGGCGCAGACTTCGGGCATTTTGCCTGGAACTTTCTCCAAGAAGACTTATGCTGCCGATTTTTAAGGTTTTTCCTTTTTTAACATTCCATAAATGAATGAATATTGGAATGAGTACACCACTAATTCCAAAAAGCCATATAGGGTTAAGAAGCTGGAACATTTAGGCTCTTACTTTGTTTCGTTGATTTAAAAAATCCCGGAGCACCTGATCCAGCGGCTGATCCATACTGACCATTCTGTAATTGATCTGCCTGTCGAGCAAATCCATTCTCAAACTGGAAAGGTGCAGTTCCAGATTTTTCTGATAATCAATTTTTGATGTGCTAGCATCAATTTTAATGGTCTTTCCAGTCTCCAGATCCTCCACAGCCGTATAACCTTTATAATCAAGATCAAGCTCGTTCTTACCCATCAAATGGAATACAATAAGTTCGTTTTTCAATGCTGAAAGGGTGTCGAGTAATTGAAAAATCTCTCCGTTTTGTTCGTACAAATCAGTAATAAAGACGAGCAATTCCCTTTTTCTGGAACCGGAATAAATGTCTTTATAATGGATTGGTTTGGTGAATTTTCCTCCCGCATTAATTCCTTCAAGCTCATAAAACAATCTGGCTAGCTGCTGAAAATCCTGTCGCGAAGCGAGTGAAAATAAGCCATCTTCATTGAACACATATAGTCCGATGGCATCTGCCTGCAAATTAGCAAGATATGCAAGTGAAGCAGCCAGATAACGGGCATAATCAATTTTTTTGACTCCTCCATCTTCATGATTCATAGACCCGCTGGCATCAATCAGGAACCTGACCGAAATACTGGTTTCAACTTCTGATTCTCGTATATAATAACGGTCAGATCGACCATACATTTTCCAGTCGAGCCAGCGAAGGTCATCACCCGGCTGATAGCTGCGATATTGACTGAACTCTAGTCCCGGGCCTTTAATTGAACTTTTATTAATACCCGTCATAAATGCATCAACAACAGTTTTTGCTGCAAGAGATAAATCTTTGATAGCCATCAAGACTTTCGGGTTTAATAATTTGCTCATACTAGATGTGAGAGAGTAGATATGAGATTTGAGACATGAGATTTCATTAGAATTTTAGAACTTCTAAACATTAATTTTTGGTCTTTCGATCGTTCTGATAAGCTCAGCAGTAACCATATCAGCGGTAATATTTTCCGCTTCCGCTTTAAAATTCATCAGGATACGATGCCTTAAAACCGGGTAGGCCATGCTGTGAAGGTCTTCCATGATCACTGCATAACGCCCTTTTAAAAGTGCTCTGGCTTTTGCGGTCAGGATTAGTGCCTGTCCTGCACGCGGACCTGCACCCCATCTTACCCATTCTTTGACATAATCTGATGTCGTTGTATCCGGACGACTAGTACGAATCAGCTTTCCTACATAGTTAATCATGTCATTACTAACACTTACATCCCGCACAAGCGATTGAATCTGCCGGATCTCTTCTCCGCTTAATACCGGTTCTACGGATTGTGTTTTTGAACCAGTTGTACTGCTCAGTATGCCATATTCCTCCTGCTCGCTCGGATAACCAATCTTCACAAAAAGAAGAAAACGGTCTAATTGTGCTTCAGGCAATGGATAAGTGCCTGCCTGTTCTATTGGATTTTGAGTTGCCAATATAAAGAAAGGATGATCCAGAGGATACGTTTGTCCGCCATAGGTTACTTCAAATTCCTGCATGGCTTCAAGCAATGCCGATTGTGTTTTGGGAGGTGTCCGGTTGATCTCGTCGGCAAGGATGATATTTGCGAACAGGGGACCTTTATTGAACTTAAAAAATCGCTTTCCGGTCGCATGATCTTCTTCCAGAATCTCGGTACCTATTATATCTGTCGGCATTAGATCGGGGGTAAACTGTATTCTACGGAATGATAAGTCGAGTGCCTGCGAAAGTGTTTTAACCATCAGCGTCTTTGCTAATCCGGGAACTCCCTCCAATAAGCAATGCCCTCCTGCCATTAAAGTAATAATCAGTTCCTCTAATACCTGGTCTTGACCCACGATTATTTTTTGAACCTCTTTTTTTAATCCGGGAAGTTTAGCCAGGATTGTTTTAATATTGTTCTCTGAAATTTCCAAAATTCTGTATAATGATTGCTGGTTAGCAGATTGTAATAATTGGGAAAATTAAAAATAAATTGGTTGAATTGAGGAGAATTTATCTTGGTATATCAGCTATATTACATAAAATAGCCAACAAAACTCTTTTCTGAAGTACTATAGTAATAATTTTGTTGAATGTTTGGTTCGAGGTTCACATTTGCAAGAATAAAATATAGGTCAGGTAATTGGGATACAGATCAGCGTATGCCGGCAAACCTGCTAAACTCGCTGGTGGAGTATACTACTGTTCCGGTAAATCAGGAGGAAAAAGTGGTTGATTTAGCTGATAATGCGCTGTTTTCGTATCCCTTTACTTATCTCAGTGGTCATAAGCTGGTCCAATTTAATCAGCAGGAGCGGATTAATTTTAAGAGATATATAGAAAATGGGGGCTTTGTTTTTGTGGATGATTGCAACCATGATATAGATGGTCTTTTTGCAAAATCATTTGAAGCGCAGATGAGTTCTTTATTCGGACCTGCGGCTTTAAAGAAAATTCCCAACAGTCATGAGATCTATCGATCATTTTTCAAATTTGAAAATGGACCTCCAACTACATCCTTTGAGCTAAATGGCTGGGGTGATGATCTGGTGCATGATTATCTCAAAGCGATTGAAATCAATGGTCGAATTGGAGTACTTTACAGCAATAAGGATTATGGCTGTGAATGGGATTATGATTTCAGGAATAAGCGTTTCTATGCAGAGGATAATACCAAGTTTGGGGTGAATATTATTTTGTATGCGATGGGGGTATAATTGGCAAATTGGCAAATGAAGTTTGAGGATTTTTCAATGGGTTTATTTGTCAATTTGTTGATTGAGAATATGCCTTCTTGGTTCAGTGCTGTCCATCCCTATGAAAAACGGCTCCGGGTAAAATAAACCTTGCCGGAGGTGGTAGCTTCCGGCTATTTGACATTTGAAATAGGACGCAATTTTATGCCGGAACTACTCCGGAGGAAAGGGCTGAACTGACCTGTAATAAACAGGCATTGGTTTCAAAAAACAAATTATTGTGTTTCCACAGCCTTAAGGTGGTTGGTTTTAACAGCCATTTCCAAGGTATTTGTGACCTGGGCTTATTGGTCCTTGAAAAACCAAGCGCTAGAAAATTTCAACTTGTCACAATCCAATATTCCCCCGATAATATGTATTTTTGAAAAATTTTGATTTCGCTGGATGACTAAGAAACCTTTAACTCCGCTTGATGGCAAGTATTGCAATTCACTGAATACTTATTCCAGATTTATAACCCGTGAGGTAACAATCGGTCACATTCCCATGGGTGCTCAAAATCCAATAAGGATTCAGAGTATGACCACCACTGATACCATGGATACAATTGCCACAGTTGAGCAAACCATTCGTATGGTTGATGCAGGTTGTGAATATGTTCGAATTACTGCTCCAAGTGTGAAGGAGGCGAAAAATCTAGCCAATATTAAAAAGGAATTGAAATACAGAGGTTATGAGGTACCACTTATAGCAGATATTCATTTTACGCCTAATGCTGCTGAAGAAGCTGCAAGGATTGTCGAAAAAGTACGAATCAATCCGGGCAACTATGCTGATAAAAAGCGTTTTGAAAATTTTGAGTACACCGATAATGAATATCAGGCAGAACTTGAGAGGATTTACAAGAAATTTACTCCGCTTGTTAAGGTCTGCAAAGAATACGGGACTGCCATGAGAATTGGAACAAATCATGGATCACTTTCAGACCGGATTATGAGTCATTATGGAGATACTCCCCGTGGTATGGTTGAGTCGGCTATGGAGTTCATGCGTATGTGTGAGGATTTGAATTATCATAATCTTGTTATTTCGATGAAATCAAGTAATCCTCAGGTTATGGTGCAGGCCTATCGTTTACTTGTAGAAACTATGGT
>CAMCTU010000046.1 GCA_945878525.1 Sphingobacterium thalpophilum | reverse complement strand
CAAATCCTTTCGTGTAGTTGTAGTATATCTCTTAAGGCTATTTTTGTATTTCATAGATCTAGTTAATTTTTTTATGAGTACTGGCATCACCATACCAAGCGTAAGCTTTCGATTGTTAACTAAATTTGTAAAAAGATTTCGGCGTATTAACTTGAATTAATTCAAAAAATAATTAAATGAGTTGTTTTAATTTGCACAAGCATTCCAAGTTTATAGCCATAAACGCTATTTTTACATCATGAAATTGCCAATCATCGCCTACGGGGATTCCGTTTTACGTAAGAAAGGAACAGAAATCACAAAAGATTATCCGGAATTGACTAATCTTATTGAAAATATGTTCGAAACCATGTATGGCGCTCATGGCATAGGACTTGCCGCACCCCAGGTTGGATTATCCATTAGGCTATTTGTAATTGATGCCACTTCTTTTGCTAAGGATGAACCGGCATTGAAAGATTTCAAGAAAATATATATCAATGCCAAAATTCTGGAAGAAAGTGGAAATAAATGGTCATTTAATGAGGGATGTCTCAGTATTCCAGATATCCGTGAAGATATCGACAGACACGAAACCCTGACCCTTTCCTATTATGATGAAAACTGGAAACACCATGAAGAAACTTACAGTGGATTGGCCGCACGTATCATCCAACATGAATACGATCATATTGAAGGAAAGCTTTTCGTCGATAAATTAAGCCCCCTGCGTAAAGCCATGCTTAACAACAGGCTCAGCTCCATCTCGAAAGGATTAGTGAAAGTAGAATATAAGATGAAGTTTCCTGCGTTGAAGAAAGGTAGGAGATAGGAGTTAGGATTAAAGGATTAAAGGATTTTAGGATTATTCTGGAATCAAATCGTCACAAATAACCATAGGGTTTCTTTATTCTCAACTAACCCAACTGCTTTCAGCTTTATGCTTTCAACTTTCAGCCAAAACGATAAGTTTCATTGTTAGCACTATTAAAACTTACAACCTAAAACTTATTACTTACAACTTATTACTTACAACTTATTGCTCCCTACTCCTATCCCCCTGCATAATCTGCTGAATAAGAGCACCCCAGGCAAAAGGATTAAGTAAAGGATTGGCCATGCGCTGGTTCATGTTTCTATTGGTGAGTCGGTTATGATTATTCTGGAAATTGAAACTTTGCATTTCAGCCCCATCGCGTGGGAGGTTTGCGATCATAGAAGCCAGACTTTCGCGGGAAAGATTCTTTTTTGCTATCTCAAGATCATCGTCTGCAAACTTCATGGTCATGAATTCCTTCTTAAATTCATCGGTGCTTGCCCAGGGGTAAACCCTTACACCAGGGAGATTGATCGATTCCTGCTGCATTTTCATCAGAACAGTATACTTGCTATCCGATAAATCATTGGGAATAACCAATGCTTCACGTCTGTAACCAACAGCTGTAAAAGCAAGCGTGTCACCCTCATGCGCTACAAAAGAAAAATATCCCTTATAATTTGCCGAATAAAACTGATCCCTGCCTGTGAGATTAGTAATGGTTACGTAAGGCACAACCGTGTTACTATCGCGATTAACAATTATTCCTGAAAACTGCACGATTTTGCGCTCCCTATCCTGAGAGAACCCAGAGAGGGTACAAAATAAGCATATGAGCAATAAGCAGTTTCGCATGAATCAAAGTTAATAAAATCGTACCTGAGTGATGTTAAATTATGTTAAAACCTTTAATATTTACAGAAAAGAGACCATAGTTATTGTAATCTTTCGGGTAAAACAGCTGCAGGATCGTCGATATCAGTCAGATTTACAGCCTCAACACCGGTAATTTCAGGAACAGCACGTTTAATAGCCTGTTCTATACCTGCTTTAAGTGTCATGATACTCATCGGACATGAACCACATGAACCTAAAAGCCGTAGCCTAACAATGTTTTCAGGAGTTATTTCCTCAATTAATACGTTGCCGCCATCTGTTTCAAGATAGGGCCTGATAGTGTCCAATGCCATTTCAACTCTTTTCAACAAATCCATGATATCGTATTTATATAAAGATACAAAAAAAATAAAAAATGCTATTTAGCAGCATTCAAAATAGCTACCTGCTGAGCAACACGCTCTGCGATCTGTAAAAATACCGGTCCTAAAATATTGTCTTCTTCAAGAATAACGGGTTTCCCAATATCACCGGCATCACTGATACTCTTCACCAAAGGAATTTCTCCTAAAAATGGTACATTAAATTGTTCGGCAAGTGCTTGTCCACCATTCTTGCCGAAAATATAATACTTGTTTTCAGGTAATTCGGCAGGTGTGAAGTACGACATGTTTTCAACTACTCCAATCAGTGGGATTTTGATAGAATCCATCAAAAACATCCCTACACCCTTACGTGCATCAGCTAATGCAACATTTTGTGGGGTAGTTACGATCACCGCACCTGTAACAGGGAAGCCCTGTGATACTGTAATGTGGATATCACCGGTACCGGGTGGAAGATCAACGACAAGATAATCCAGTTCACCCCAGTCGGCATCATTAAACAACTGCTTTACAGCTGTTGATACCATTGGTCCGCGCCATGGCACAGGCTGGTTCGGATCAGTAAAAAATCCTATGGACAATAATTTAATTCCATATTTCTCGATGGGTTCAATTCTCGTTTGTCCCGCTTCATTTTGAGCTGCTTTTGGCCGGGCATCTTCTAAGCCAAACATAATTGGAATGGATGGTCCATAAATATCTGCGTCAATTAATCCGACACTGGCTCCTTTCTTTGCTAAACCTAAAGCAAGATTTACTGCAACTGTCGATTTTCCCACTCCCCCTTTACCTGAAGCAACAACGATAATGTTTTTTATCCCAGCTAAAGCTCGGTCTGGTCTGCTGGTCACCCTCGAAGTCATATTGATTGACAATTCAACCTCTTTGCTTACAAAATGGCGGATTGCATTCTTACAGGCGTTTTCGAGCATGGCCTTCATCGGACAAGCCGGAGTGGTGAGAACAACCGAAAAGCTGAGCTTATTTCCATCGATCTTTAGATCTTCGATCATATTCAGAGTAACCAAATCTTTTTTAAGATCCGGATCTTCAACATGACGCAATGCATTATATACTTGTTCCTGTGTGATCATTTTTGAATATAAAGGAGAAAATATTTTATTAAGTTTATCACAAATCTACTAAAAGCGGAAAGCTTATTGTTAAAGGTATTAGGTTTTTACAGAGAACTGACCTGTAATATAGAAATTACTCCGGCGTTTGAAACTTAAATACCTTATCTTTCCCTTAAGTGGAGAATTCATGCCATGCAGATATCCAAAAAACAGTATAAAATAATCCGTATTGTAAGCTTCAGCCTGCTTGGGCTGTTATTTATTGGAAGTGTAGTCGCATTTTCAAAACGTGAAGCATTACTTAATACTGCGATAAAAAAAGCAATTAATAAAGCCGATAAGGAGTATGATTTGATACTTAAAATTGAAAGTGCCAGCTTTGCAGGTTTAAGTACCGTTAATTTTAAGAATATAACTGTAGTTCCCCGTGGCAAGGATAGCCTTGCCAGAATTATAAATTTTCGGGTAGGAGTAAAGCTATTCCCATTGATTTTTGGAGAGATAAAATTATCGGAAATTAAACTCGAAAGGGGCTTTATCAATCTGGTAAAAAAAGATTCCCTGAGTAATTTTGATTTTCTTTTCAGGAAGAAGAATAAAGATGTGACTGAAGAAAAGACAGAAATTGATTTGGGCAAACTTGCGAATAACCTCATCAACCAATTATTATACAAAATCCCTGATGATATGGACATCCGTGATTTTGAAATCAAATTCAGGGATGATTCAGGTTCGGTCAGTTTATATACCCGGAGTGCAACCATTGACGGCGGAGTTGTAAATTCAACCGTTTTGGTTAATGGAACTGAGTCGGTTTGGCATGTGGAAGGAACGGTAAATCCCGGAGATAAACAACTGGATCTGAAGCTCTTCGCTGATAATAAAAAAGTAGAACTTCCTTATCTCGAGAAAAGATTCGGTCTGAAACTAAACTTCGATATGGCTATGACTGAGATTCGAGGGGTGAACCGCAGCGGGGGTCAGCTGGAAGTGAACGGCTCATGGCGGGTTAAAAATCTGCTTGTCAATCATCGAAGGATTGCGGGTAATGACATGATTGTTCCGGATGCCTCTCTTGATGCTGATATGGTGTTTGGAAAGAATTTCATCGCAATTGACAGCACATCCACAATACACCTCAAGAATATACAGTTACACCCATTCATAAAATACACAGTCAGTCCTTCGAAAATTTATGAACTGAAACTTCATACAGAAGAACTTGATGCACAGGAGTTAATGAATTCATTCCCAAAAGGTCTTTTTGAGTCACTTGAAGGGATTGAAGTTACCGGAAAACTACAATATGATCTCAATTTTTATCTCGATTCCCAAAATCCAGATAGTGTCATTTTCAATTCCAGGTTAAAGAATGAAGGATTCAAGGTTCTTAAATGGGGAAAAACCAATCTTCAAAAGATCAACAGTACTTTTGTCTATACTCCATATGAATATGGAAAACCAATGCGCGATATCATTATTGGTCCGGAGAACCCGAATTTTGTACCGATCGATCAGATCAGTCCTTATTTAAAAAATGCATTACTAACGGCAGAAGATCCTTCATTTTATAGTCACAATGGATTTGTAGAAGCTTCTATCCGAAGTTCTATTATTACCAATTTTAAAGCCAAGGCATTTAAAAGAGGCGGGAGCACTATTTCGATGCAGCTTGCAAAAAACGTTTATCTGAACAGACAAAAAACTCTGGCCAGAAAAATTGAGGAGATCCTTATCGTATGGATCATGGAAAATGGCAAGCTCTCGAGTAAACAGCGAATGTTTGAAACCTATCTCAATCTGATTGAATGGGGTAATAATGTTTATGGGATTGGAGAAGCTTCAAGATATTATTTTGATAAACATCCCTCAGAGCTTACTCTGGGCGAAGGAATATTCTTAGCAAGCATTGTTCCCAGACCCAAATCTGGATTGTACAGGTTTGAGGGAGATGGGAGTTTAAGATCCGGACTTTCATCATATTTTAACTTTATTGGTGGAATCATGTCCAGACGTGGGATGACAGAGGCTGATAGTACCGGCTATGGTTTTTGGAATGTGCGGTTAAAAGAAAGTCTGAGAGCAGGAATACCTACAAGTGACTCACTTATTGTCGACCGGCTGATGATCGATGAAGAAACAGAGGATAAAGAAACCATTCTTCAGGAAATATTTGGCAGAAAGCGCCAGGATACAGTTCAGGTTAAGGAGGTGCCTAAAGTAAAGATAGTCGCTAAAGACACAATTTTAACAAAAATCCCAAGCCGCAAAGAAAGAAGGGAAGTCAGAAAGAATGAGCGGGATTCTAAAAATAAAAATCAATAATAAAAGCCTTATATCTAAATTTATACGATGAGGATAGAAATTGATGAGAAGAATTTCGAACTGATGCTTGAGTTGGATCAGATCGAAAAGCGTATCCGTTTATTGGGAATACAGATAAATGTGGATTTTGAAAACCGTATTCCTGTTTTTATCGGTGTGTTAAATGGCAGCTTCATTTTTCTTGCAGATCTGATGAAAGAAATTAATATTGCCTCGGAACTTACATTCGTGAAAGTATCATCTTATAAAGGAGATCAAAGCAGCGGAGAGATCAAAGAAGATTTGGGTATAAATATGTCTTTAAAAGATCGCGATGTGATCTTGGTTGAAGATATTGTTGATAGCGGAAAAACACTTCGTTATCTTTTGGATATGGTTTACAAAGAAAATCCAGCCTCTGTTAATGTTTGTACACTGTTAATGAAGCCTAAATCTCTAAATACAAAATTTGATGAAATCAGTTATGTTGGATTTGAAATACCGGATGACTTTGTAGTTGGCTTCGGACTTGATTACAATGGTCTGGGAAGAAACCTGAATGATATTTACAGAGCAATATAATCGGGAAATTAAACAATTTCTTAGTCCTATTAAATCAAAAATCGTAATTTCACTGCGAAATGAGCTATAAAAAAATGACCATACACAAAGAAGGCTATACATCGATAGCTCTTTGTATTCTATTTATATTCGTCTTAAATGCTATTGTTAATTTTCTACTGCCTGAAACAATATGGTTTAGATGGATAATTTACATCCTGTCATTTGCCTTATTTATTACCATCCTTCAGTTCTTCAGAAATCCATATATTTTGGTTTCAAAGAATGTTAACCACATCATCTGCCCTGCAGATGGGAAAGTAGTTGTTATAGAAGAAACGGAAGAAACGGAATATTTAAAGGACAGAAGAATTCAGGTATCTGTATTTATGTCGCCAATAAATGTTCATGTGAACAGAAATCCAATATCAGGAATTGTAAAATATTTCAAGTATCATCCGGGAAAATTTCTGGTAGCCTGGCATCCGAAATCATCAACAGAAAATGAACGTACGACTGTAGTTATTGAAAATAATCAGGGGGTATCTGTTTTGTTCCGTCAAATAGCTGGAGCATTGGCAAGAAGAATCGTATGTTATTCAAAAGAAGGTGAGGCGGCGGAACAGGGACAGGAATTCGGGTTTATAAAATTCGGTTCGAGAGTAGACATTTTCTTACCCTTGGGGACTGAAATAAAAGTCGGATTAGGAGAAGTAGTTAAAGGTGGAATTACCGTTCTGGCACATTTAAAGAATTAATTTAACCAATGTAAACATGAAAAAATTAACAGCATTTTTTGCGCTAACATTCATTGCGGGAGCATTGACTCTAAGTGCTCAGGACCAACCAAAGCAAAACAGCAAACCGGCAGATAAAAAAGAAAGTAAAATGTGTGGTAAGGATTGTAAAATGAGCTGTTGCAAGGCTAAATCAGAAGAAAAAGATAGCAAAACGCCTGCAAAAAAGAATTAATTTCAACAAAATTCAAAGAACCGGTCCTATTCAGGCCGGTTTTTTTATTCCATTAATTCTAAAAATTAAACTATATCTGCTCCACCAACAGGTTTTTCACCTACGTATTCGTGGAAAACCGTTGGTGAAGGAAAGGCAAAATCAGCACCATTCACTTTTACAATTGCTATGATCTTATAGTTTAGATCCTGTCGGATACGCATATACTCATTATAGTCAACAATTGAAATGAAATAGAGTACCTGTATATTAAGGGACGAATCACCAAAAGAATCGAAAGTAACCAGAGTTTCCTCGTTGGTTGCCGGATGATCATTCACCACCTTTTGTACTTCTTCACAAATCTTCCGCATCACTTCAGCAGAAGTATCAAATCTGAGTCCAATTTTAAATTTCATTCGCCTGAGATTCCGAAGACTGAGATTTTCCAGCGGACTGTCAACCATCTTCTTATTGGGAATAATGACCAGGGACTTATCTAGGGTACGAATAACGGTACTTCTAAATCCAACTTTTTCAACTGTTCCTTCAAACTTATCGATCCTGACCAAATCACCAACCAGAAAAGGTTTGTCGGCAAAAATGGTAAATGATCCAAGAAGATTCTGAAGGCTATCCTGAGCAGCTAGTGCCACCGCAATACCACCAATACCCAAACCAGCAATAATTGTAGCTACATTAAGATTGAAAACAGAACCCAGTATCACAAAAAAAGCAAAGATGACGGTGATAATTTTAGACAGCTCCTTGATAAATGGAACCATCTGATCATCCGATTTTGACATATAAAATACTGCCTTGTGTTTTAAAACATGGGCAGTAAAATCTATCATTCTTAACAAAATCCAAAAAGCAGAAATTATAAAAAATAATAAAATCAGCTTGTCTACCACTTGCACGACCTTTAACTCATAAAGTGTTGGTACATTATCGATGAGGCTTGTCCGCCGGAATATCACTTCATTTAAAGGATAATCTAACTGATTGATAGATAAATAAATAACAATCAGAATAATGAGAAACTCTACAGGTTTTAAAAGCATTTCAATAAATACTTTTGGTTCAGTACCCGGTTCAATCCTCTTAAATAACAGGAACATAAGCCTGTTCAATAATTTGGAGAATACTCGTTTAAATAATAAGCCGAAAAGCAGAATTGAAGAAAAATACAGATAGTTTCTGAGGCTATTTCCAAAAAACATTTGTTCCAGAAACTCGGTATTCATAGATAAGAATTAGCAAATTAGATAATGAGTAAATGAGCAAATCGTTTTTAATTTCCTTAAAAATACTAGAATAAAGCCATTTAAAATCATTTTTTGATTTTATAACAGCTTGTATACAAAAAGCTTGTATACAAAAAAGCCTCCCGAGTGTTCTTCGAGAGGCAATAAACTATATTTAAATTACACTCTTTTAGATTTGATACGAGCAGCTTTTCCGGTAAGTTCACGCAGGTAGAATAATTTTGCTCTGCGCACTTTTCCGTGGCTGTTTACGTCAATTTTATCAATATTAGGAGAGTTTACAGGGAAGATACGCTCTACACCTACTCCATTTGACATTTTACGAACGGTAAAAGTCTCATTTACACCCACACTATTGCGCTGGATAACAACACCCTGATAGATCTGGATACGTTCTTTATTTCCTTCGCGAATTTTATAGTGAACACTAACGGTATCACCGGCTTTGAATGCAGGAACTTGCTTTTTAACTGCTGCCTGCTCTTCAACAAATTTTACTAAATCCATGATTTTAAACTCTTAATTCGATTTTTAGCCCGTAAAAATCGGATTGCAATATTAGGAAATTTTTTTTACTTAAAAAAGTTTGTTTTAATATTTTTCCGTTTTTATTTAACTGATTAGCAGTTTCAAAGAATTAATGTAACTCATTATTCAAGTAAATCCGGCCTGCGTTTTTTAGTCCGCTCTAAAGCCTGCTCATGCCTCCATTCATTAATGGCAGCCTCGTGTCCGCTTAACAGAATATCGGGCACCTTATGCCCCTGCCAGTCGGCCGGACGGGTATAAACCGGTGCGTCCAGCAACTCTCCCTGAAACGAATCTGATAAAGCTGATGTTTCATCATTCAAAACACCGGGAAGTAACCTTACAATGCTATCCACTAAAACTGCAGCTGGTAATTCACCACCCGAAAGCACATAATCTCCGATTGAGATTTCCCTTGTTACAAAAATATCCCTGATCCGCTGGTCAATTCCCTTATAATGACCTGCCAGAATGATCACATTTTTTTTATCAGAAAGTTCATTCGCCATACTCTGATTGAGCGTCTCACCATCAGGGGTCATAAAAATAATCTCATCATAGGCGCGCTCTGATCTCAGTTTTTCAATACAATTCGCAAAGGGCTCGATACTCATCACCATTCCGCTGCCACCACCATACTGGTAATCGTCAACCGATTTTTGTTTATGATTTGAATAATCCCGAAGATTATGCACATGAATCTCGGCAAGTCCTTTTTTCTGTGCCCTTTGTAAAATAGAATGGGCAAATGGACTTTCAAGCAGGTCGGGTAATACGGTAATGATATCGAAACGCATACTACAAAGATAGGTATGAGAGCTCAGATTAATAAATGAATACAATTAATACAGTTTTTCAATAAAATCATGTGAATTAAGCTAAAGTTTATGCAACTTTGATGCAATTGTGAAAAAAATAGTTAACTATAATTCCAGAGCACAAAAATTGCTAAGACTTGCCTCATCTGCATTGATATTGGTAATTCTTTTCATTCAAGGTGCAAATGCATTTCACAGCCATGTCCAGAGCAAACCAAAATCTCATCAAAAGGATCAGTCGGTCATTGATAATTATTCTCCAGCTTGCTCAGTTTGTTATTATATCTCAGAAAAACAAAATAAACAGCTTAGTTACGCTCCAGCCAATATTTGTATTGATTTAAATCGTTTAGTTGAAAAATTATTCGTTTTAAACTCTAACGAGATATCCGGACTTTCAATTCCGGGTCATATTAATAAAGGACCTCCCACTGTCTGACCAACCTTTCTCATGTCCTTTCAGGATAAATATTAATAATAAAGGCGATTTTTTACGTCCGATTTTCAGGTGCATTACAGGTATTTAAGATAGTCAGAACCTAATCCAGATTCTGAAAATAGTCTATATCGGCAAATAGCGCTCATAATCAGTCCGGAAATTTCGTTAAGTCAACAAAAATCTACTTCCGTCTATCCGGAAATTTACAAACGAATAATGACCCGTTCATTTACTTTCACCTGTCTGACTCTGTTTTTTTTGTTAATTGAGTTACCATACAGTTATTCACAGCAAAAGAAAATAACTATTAAGGGTGTTATCTTAAAAAGCGAAGATAAGACGCCAATTGAAGGTGTTTTTGTTCAATCAACACAATCAAATTACTACTCAATAAGTGGACCCCGGGGGGAGTTTACCTTAAACGGTCAGGCTCCAGGAAAAATAATTCTGAACTTTTCATTTCTGGGTCGTAAAGAGATAGAGCAAAGCTTTGAATCCTTAACCGATACATCTCTTGTTATCTACCTTGAGACTTTATCCTTATCCATGAAGGAGGTAGCGGTTGTCGCCCAACAAAGAAAAACCGGATCATCGTCTATAATAAACCGAACTGCTATAAAACATACGCAGCCTGTAAGCCTGGCTGATGCACTGCAGCTCATTCCCGGACAATTGGCTCTCAATCCTGATCTTTCTTCTGCCCAACAAATAAATCTACGGCAAGTTCCAAGTAATTCAGATGCGTCCAGAGCCAATGCTTTGGGAACTGCTGTGCTTATGGACGGGATTCCCCTATCCAACAATGCAAATATGCAAACCAATGTGACCATTCTTAACTCTCCCCCGGGTTCTCTTCCGGCATTCTCTTCAGTTGCAGGCAGGGGTAATGATTTAAGACAGATTCCAGCCGACCAAATCGAGACTATTGAAGTAATTCGGGGTGTTCCTTCCGCCAGATACGGAGATTTAACTGCCGGCGCAATTTTGGTAACAACCAGGGCGGGCGTCTTTAAACCACAGTTCACAACCCGGTTAAATCCCAATCTTATCGAACAGAATGCAGGTTTTGGAGTAAAATTGAAGGGCAATAGTATCTTGACAGTTGATAATGATCTTACCATTTCGCAGGATGATCCCAGGAACACGCTCTCTCAGTTCACCCGAATTACCTCCCAATTCACTTGGTCAAAACCCTGGTTAAAAAACAATAAGTTATTTACCACAGCGCGAATAGCATTATTCAGCACAATTGATGAGAACAAACAAGACCCGGATGATCTTCGCTATCAGCGTAAGGTTTATAGCCGGGACCGTGGATTCCGTTTCAGCAGTAATGGCAAGTTTAATGCAAAGAAATCCCTGTTTTCATCATTAAATTATGATTTCGGGCTAAGTTATACCATGCAGGATAGCTATCTCCAGGAACTGGTAACAAGAGATCTTTTCCCCGTAAGTGATGCCACAACAAATATTACTCAAGTTGGCAGTTATGGAGCCAGTGAATATTTAAGTGTGGTAAATACCTCAGGTAGACCACTATCAATTTATGGCAGACTTGAGGGTACAATATTTAGAACCTCAGCATCCTTTCAGGAAAAAAACAATGTATCCAATCAAATGACAATTGGTACTGAGTTTCGACATGACGGTAATAATGGTTCAGGAAGAATCTTTGATCCTAGAATGCCTCCCAGACAGAATTATAGTGCAGGTGACAGACCCAGATCTTACTCAGAAATACCTGCCCTTAAACAATTGAGTTATTATGCTGAAAACAAATTTGCAACAAGCTTTTTAAACAGAGAGATCAATCTCCATACAGGTTTGAGACTTGATAACATTCAACCCATGAATCCTGTGAAAGGAAAATTTGGCAATGTTTTGGCACCAAGAATCAACCTTGCGGTAGAAACGTTTAAAAACTTGAGACTTAAGGCAGGTTATGGCCTGACTTCTAAGGCCCCAACACTATCTTATATCTATCCCGGGAATCGATATTTTGATCTGGTTAATTTCAATTACTATGCTGCAAACCCGGCAGAAAGATTAGTAATGATAAGCACTGTTGTATTTGATACCAATAATGAAAACCTTAAATCATACACCTCAAGAAAATTCGAAACCGGCATAGATTATGAATTCTCAGGATTCTTTGGATTTATCACTGCCTTTAAAGAACTAAATAGGGGTGCGTACGGAACTAACAGAGAAGTTTCAGCTTTAAGCGTAATAAAATACAAACCTTTGGAACTTCCTGTCGGAAAGCCTCCTGTCCTTGATCCCATTCCTTTAAGAGTTGATCAATTTTATGCCGCATACGATGTAAGTGCAAATAATCGCAGAATTGAAAATACTGGTATTGAATTTCAGTTCGATACTCCAAGACTAACAAGTATTAACACCTCTTTCAATTTCACCGGTGCATTTATTAAAACCACTTCCTATGATGATGGCAATGCAGTAGATGCAAACCGTGCAGTATTCAGCAATGTGATACCGCCCAGAATTCCAATTTTCAATTCAGGGTTTGGAAATGAAGGACAACGCTTTAATACCAGTATTCGATTTGATACCAGAATCCCTCAACTACGCTTTCTGGTATCGGGTTTAGTACAAACTGTCTGGACCAATAGCACGAGAAATTTAAACCTAAGCCCTTATCCAATTGGGTATGTAGACCAGATGGGTAAAGTGGTATACCTGAATGAAAGCGAGGCAACACAAAGTCAGTATCAGGACCTTAGAAGAGCGCTCAATACTACACTTCAAAACCAGGATATCGCACCAGCATTGTGGTTACTCAATTTAAGGCTCACCAAAGAATTTAAAAATAAAAGTAGTCTTGCCTTCTATGTAAACAATGTGCCCGGAGATCAGGGAAGATACTTTAACACAATAAGCCAAACTTATATAAAACGCAATCAAAACCTCTTTTTCGGGGCAGAATTCACCATTAGTTTATAAAAATCAAACAATTAAAATCATGAAAACAACCACAAAAATCTTAATTCTAATTCTTTTTTACAGCTCTGTTAATTGGGCATGTAAAAAAAGGGACAACACAGTCCAAACGGCTACAGTACAAGTCAAGGTTCAGTATCCCAACAATTACAGTGAACAAAACGTGGCAAATGCTGAAGTAAAACTGACCAGCAAATCTATTGGAAGTGTATTCAGTGCATTTACTAATGGCACTGGACTCGCTGTTTTTCAGGATGTTGTTCCCGGAACCTATGATGTTTCAGTAAGCAAAGCACTTACTGCTGCAGATGCCCAAAATTTGACCGGCATTTCACAGGCGTTGACTTTAAATGCCTCTAGAACAGATGTTTTGGTGGATCCGACCACAGGTTCTACGATCGAACTTAAATTATCAGGATCAGCAGCAGGAAGCCTTTTGATTAAAGAGGTTTACTTTACAGGTTCCCGGACAACTGCAGGAGGAACCTATTTTTCTGATCAGTTTGTGGAAATATATAATAACTCTACAGATATAATTTATCTGGATGGACTATATATCTCGGATATTTTTGGAAACTCCGGGCTAATCAATACAACATCATTACCTACTCCTTTCAAAACAGATGCAGACCATTCTTACGCATCAAATGTTTGGCGTATACCTGGAACCGGGAAACAATTTCCATTAAACCCGGGCGCGAGCATTGTTATTGCACAGGATGGTGTAAACCATAAAGAAGCTACATTGAATCCCAATAGCCCGGTAGACTTGTCGAAAGCTGACTGGGAAACCTATAATGAACGCCCGGATAACCGGGATGCTGATGCACCCGGCGTACCAAATCTCGAAAAGACATACTTTACCGGAGGGTTTGATTGGTTAATGACCGTTTTTGGTCCCGGTCTGATCATTTTTAGAACAGATGACTTTCAAAAACTTGAAAAGCTAACTGCACCAGGAAGTACCAGTACCGTTCAATATGTTAAAATACCAAACAGTATGGTTATTGACGCCTTTGAAGCATTAAAAGATGCAGGAAGTGGAAGTTTTAAACGTATTCCGGTTGCACTGGATGCAGGATTTGTATTTGCATCAAACACCTATACAGCAGAGAGTTTCCGCAGAAAAACCAGAACCACAATTAACGGAAGAAGAGTTTTACAGGACACAAACAACAGTACAAACGACTTTGAACTTCTTACAAAACCTAGTCCGAAAGCATTTTAATATATTCAGATGTTTAAAAGAAGGATCTTATTCTTATTAATAATTCTGCATGCCATTGCCGGACCAGATCTGGCAATGGCTCAGAAAAAAGTGGATTCCTTACTGCTTTTTAGAGAGAAATTAGTGAACACTCACTGGTTTACATCTGAGAATCCAATATGGATAAGGGATGTAAAAATCCCTGCATTTACCAATGGAGGAATACTGTTTGAGTTAAATCAAGGTGATTTCCGAAGGCCACAGGAATCTGAAAAGGAAGAATTAACAGGTTTTGGTGCCAAAGGTTTCAGCCGTTATAGAGACTGGAGGTTTTATGGTGAATTTAACTATTCAAAAATTAATCGCGACAGCATAATCTATTCAAATGTTGCAAGGCCTTATGATGGAAATCCCTTCATAACTGCAGATTCTGTTGGAGGAAACTGGAAGGGTGACCAGCTGAAAGGAAAACTCCAAATTGGTCTGCCGGAATTTGGAAAATGGAAGAGTGCGATTAGTTTGGATTATGAAACTGAACAAAGTGCCAGACTTAACGAACCTAAGTCTCTCTTCCGCTTCCTCAACTATTTTATTCAGCCCGCAATCTCATACGAATTTAATAGCCGGAATAGTTTGAGCATCACCATGGCATATTCCCGGCGAAATGAAACGGTTGAAACAGGATTCTTTTCGGAAAACAATCCTGCTCTTTATAGTATTCGTGGTTATGGTACATTTTCAAGAGGTCCGGTAGTAACTGCTGAACGGCAGACCAGGGGATCAGGACTTAAAGCAGGTTTAGATTATAAGTACACCTCCAAAAACGCAGTTTTTCTGATTGGTGGCAGAATAGCTCAGAGAACAGAAGACATTAATGATGGAGTTTCAAGACCAGTTTTTATAGGTGGTTTTGATGAAACCAGGGTTGAAGGGTTTCTTTCTTATGAACTTAAATCTGAAAACCGGGGCTGGATAGCCAATGCAAATAGTTGGATAAGAGACGGTATTGGATATGATCCGATTTTCAGGGCAAATAATCCTGCCTATTATTTATCTGGCATCAACAGCAAAATTGGCTGGTGGAAACAGATTAATAAAAAGAAATGGATTAGCCTGAATGCACGCCCCGGTTTGAGCTATAGTAACTACTATGAAAGTGTCGCCAAAACCGAATGGACAAGTGTTATGCTGCATCAGGATTTCAGTGCAGCAATTTCTTATGGAGTAAGTGAAAAATTAAAGTTATTTGCTGAGCCACTTTTGGGCTTTCATCTCAATCTTCAAAAAGACATAGTAATAAACCGACCGGGTATTTTATCCGAAATACTTGTCAGACCTGACTTTGCAGTTAACAGTACAAATTACTGGAAAAGTATGCTCAGAACATCCGCAGAATATAAATCTGGAGATATTAGCTACCTGCTTCAGATTTCCTATCAGCATTTAAACGCAAATGACCAGTACATAAATGGAGAAAACATTGGCTTCAGAAATTTCTTTCACACCTCAATGAATATTATTTTTTAAATAACAGAAATGAATCAAAAAATATTAATCTGCCTAATTGGCGTATTGCTTATCGCAGCATGCAGAACCCCGCGTTTTGCAGCAATAAAAGCTTATAAAAATCTTTCTACTGAGGATAAAGGTCTTGCTGATACCTTAATAATGAAAGCACTGGATAATGAAGGGCTCTTTACTGTATTGGGACAATTGAAATCAATGAGCAGTGTAAGTAGCCTGCAATTATCTCTTGCTCAAAAAGACAGTTCTATAAAAGGGGCCCGCAACGTAACAGATATCAATTCAGCTGATCTTAAAAAACTGAAAAAATATCAGCGTGTGGTTAATGCACTTCAATTTGGGGACTTAAAGTTCATTATTTTACCCTTTAAAATTAGTCAAAACGGACAACGTAACATTCAGATAAATCTGTACCGCCAAAGTTTGGTAGACTCGCTGATTATTGCTAACCAGGCTTTTTATGGACAATTTGGGTTTGTGAGCGGTACTCAGCCAGAAATTCTGATTAATTCAACAGAATATGAAAGTAAATACGACCGCTTCAGATCCTATGGCTACCTTTTCGGATATCCCGAACATGCAGTTAACTTTTTTGTAGATGCAGCAATAAGCAATGATAAAACGGGTGTTTTTGTGAAACGAAGTTTCTTTCAGATTCCTGTTCATTCCAATCAGAAGGGTCACTTTGTTTATGCACTTCCTTTGGACTCTAAACCCGGATCTGTAGACTCAGCATTGTACAAGCGTGCTGAACATAGCCTAAAAGTATACCGAAAGATTCGCCAAAAATACCTGAGGCCTGATAGTTCAGTAAAGGCTTTACCATTGATAAAAAAACTTATGAAGGCTGATGTCAGATAAAAAAGTAAGTCTGATCACCGCTACTGCTTTAGTTGTTGCTAATATGATCGGTACAGGGGCCTTTACCAGCCTGGGTTTCCAGGTTGGCCCCTTGCCATCTGTACCTGTATTACTTTTATTATGGATATGCGGTGGATTAGTTGCGCTTTTAGGGGGTCTAAGCTACATTAAGCTGGCATCCAGATTTCCAGGCTCTGGTGGAGAATACCATTATATCAGAGAATCATATCATGAATATATTGCGATAATTGCTGGCTTTGTTTCTGTATTTGCTGGCTTTGCTGCCCCGGTTGCACTTGCCGCAATGGCGTGTACTGCATATTTTTCAATCTGGATCCCAGATTTCCCACCCAATCTTTTCGCAGCTATAATCCTCAGCGTAATTACATTATTTCATTGTTTTAGTCTGAAGCTTGGCAGCAGGTTCCAGATCATCAGCACCACTATTAAAGTTCTTTTAGTCAGTCTTTTTATAATTTTTGGATTAAAAACAAATGAATCGGCGAACAGCTTTGCCATAAATCCCGAACAAACAGACCTGTTATTCAGTAGAGGATTTGCAATTTCACTTATTTATGTATCCTTCGCCTATTCGGGCTGGAATGCATGCGTTTATATTTTCTATGAGATAAAAAATCCTGAAAAGAACATCAAAAGATCCATCATTGGGGGCACATTATTGGTGATATTCCTGTACACCTTATTAAATTATGTATTCTTAAAAACTGTTCCGATGAAAGAACTAGAGGGTGTAATTGAAATCGGGACATCGTCAGCAAATGTAATTTTTGGACAGACTGGTGGAAATATAATTTCTTTGACTATCGGAATTTTACTGATCTCTTCTATTAGCTCCATGGCCTGGATAGGACCCAGAGTTATTGAAAAAATGGCTGAGCAGCATTCAGTTTATTTTTTAACCAAGAAAAACAATAATGGAATACCTGTCGCTGCTATAGTTTTGCAGTATATTTTAACATTAACCTTACTCTTTACAGGATCTTTTGTTCAAATACTTACTTATACAGGTATTGCCCTGAATATCTCCTCTTGTCTGGCTGTGTCTGTTTTATTCAGAAATATAAAGATTAGCAAGCTTAGGTTTATGCTTGCACCAATACTATTTATGTGTATAAATATCCTTACCGTTATTATGCTCCTGTTTGGGTATAACTAAGAGAAATTTTATACCAATCGGGTTAGCGTAAATCAAAAAAATCAAGAAGCTTTGATTTTCTTGTTACAAGATGAACAGGTGCCGTAGACAATCATGTTTATTGAATCAACAGAAAAATCAGGCGGTAATTTTATTGAAGGAACATGAAGTGAATCCAGACAATAAACCTGGTTACAAACTTTGCAATTTAGATGTACGTGGTGATCCTGATGATTATCCTCTGTGCAGGAATCATCACATACGGCATAATTTGCTCTTCCGCTTAGATCAATAATCTTGTGAATTATTCCTTTTTCCTCAAAGGCTTTCAAAACTCTGTACAAGGTAACCCGATCAATATCCTTACCCAAAATTTCCTCTAAATCTGGTTGAGAAACTGCAGATTTGCGTGAAGAAAGAACGTCCAGGACACTCAAGCGCGGAACTGTTCTTTTCAAATCATGTTTCTGCAATAGTTCTTCAAAATTCATCCCGGTCTCATTTCATAAGTGTTTTCAAAAATACAAATAAAAAACAAAGATCAGATTCAAACTCCTTAACCTATTAATCCCCCTCTTCCAGTGAAAAAATTTCAGAAACAGGCACACCAAATACTCTGGCCATTTTTAAGGCCAGGACAGTTGAGGGAACGTATTTACCAGATTCTATTGTATTAATGGTTTGGCGCGATACCTGTATCCTTTCAGCAAGATCTGCCTGGGTAATATTCATGTTGGCTCTTTGAATGCGCAAATTATTTTTCATCTTCTTCCCTTTCTCTCCTCAGGCGGTACAGACTATAATTGAATTTGGCAATGAAAATCAGAGGTATTGTAAACATATTATAAATTAAAACTGTATAAAATGAGGTACCATAAATCATAAAATTAAGGATAAACAAAATGCCGAAACTAATAAGAACAGACCACTGCAAGCATTTTAAACGGATCAGAGATATGTATTCATCCTCTATTTTCTCACGGGCAAATACGATTATCATTAAACCAATTATTAAACCCGCTAAAGCTAATTCATTAGTAAGATTGTAGTCGGCAAAGCTTAAACCGCCGCCCTCCTTTAGTGGCAGAACAAGGCCAGGGACCTTATAATCCCAATATAATGTAGCCAAACCCAAACACGCAAACAGAATAAAAATTATCCAGCCAACTACCTTGTATTTGCCCGGAATTAAAAGTGAATTTTCCATGTCAATTTTATTTTACTAAATGTAAAGTTTATTTGATATAAATGTC
>CAMCTU010000045.1 GCA_945878525.1 Sphingobacterium thalpophilum | reverse complement strand
TCTTCCTGAATCGCACAGTTTACAACCTCCTGCACTGATCGGTTATGGCCGAGATGGATTACCTCTGCCCCCGAGGACTGAAGTATGCGGCGCATAATGTTGATGGTAGCATCATGACCATCGAACAAGGCAGCTGCTGTAACAAAACGTATCTTATATTTAGGTTTATAGACTTCGGTCATTTTGGTTTTTCTTGGGGGATAAAGGTAAGAATAATTGGATTGCTGAGAGATTTAGGGGGGATGTAAATAAGAACCCGGGTTTAGCTTTGCTTCCAATTATTGGGATAGCTTACGCCCAAAAATTTTATTGAGTATGATTAAGCGTCCATACGACCTTGAAGGTGGTCGAATTTTTATAAAAACATGGTAGAATCTTATTTTTCGACCCTAAAGGGGTCTTATGTGAAATTCTGATACATGCGACCCCGTCAGGGTCGGGATTATCGCATTCGCATTCTACAAACATTTGACCCCTTCAGGGTCAAGATTCCCAATTCAAATATTATAACATTTGACCCATTCAGGGTCAGAGATAAGATTCTAAATAGAAGGATAGTCATCAATTCAGAGATTGTAGTTTTACCAATACAGATTAGCCGACTCCAAAGGTGGTCGCATGTTTATAGAATTACCAAAAATCTAGTTTTGCGACCCTGAAGGGGTCAAATGTGTTAGTTTGCAATTCCTTTTTGGTTCAAATCGAGCCGTTAACTAATTTCAGTCTACCCTACACTCATCCATAATCCATCCTCATAAATATCCTGCAATTTTGTCCCAGTAATTAATGACTATGCCGGGAACATTTTCTCAAATCTATATTCAAACTATTTTTGCTTTACTCAGTAATAAAGAAGACCCTTTCTAGAATTTAGAAAGGGCTTTTTTTGGGGTCTGAAATATGAGTTTTTTTAACATTCAGCTGTTAATTAAATCAAATTGATTGGATAAGCACAATCTTCACCTTTACCGATCCCGGTGGAGTAACTGTACCAATTCCATCAGAACTTTGTATCTCTAAAACAATCTGTCCCGAACGGGTTAAATAGCTGTAAGATACACCATTATAGACCTGAGGAATCTGTTCATATACCCCGCTATCAAATGAAATATAAACCAGAACTCCCCCATAATCGTTAAAATTTTTATCGATCTCAGGCATATTGATTGAGGCAGTATAACTACGACCTCCATCAAGTTTAATCCAGTTCCCTGGATTGAGGGTTGCAAAAATGGTGCGATTTGGGACAATATATTCCTTTTTGCATCCTGTACCTAATAAAATAATACTCATGGCAAAAAGAAAGATTGACTTTTTCATAATACTCAATACAGGAAAGGCCTGTATAATGATGACGAAAAAAAAGGGCTGACAGTTGCATCTGGCAGCCCTTAGTAAAGAAAAAAAATAGCTTATTCCTCCTTTTTTTCTTCTTTCTTTCTTTTAACGGTTTTAGCTTTTGCAATAATCCGAATTTCATCTTTTTCCTTATCGTAATCTACCTCCATCGTATCTCCCTCAGCCAATTCCCCTTTAAGAATCTCTTCAGCGATCGGGTCTTCAAGATGTTTCTGAATTGCGCGCTTCAATGGACGTGCACCAAAATTGGAATCATAACCTTTTTCAGCGATGAACTCTTTAGCAGCATCAGTAAGTTTGATTTCATAACCCAATCCCTGGATTCGGCCGAAAAGAGCTTTTAACTCAATATCAATGATTTTGAAGATATCTTCCTTGGTAAGTGAATTAAACACAACCACATCATCCACACGATTCAAAAACTCCGGAGCAAAAGCACGTTTCAATGCATTTTCTATCACTCCTCTTGAGTAAGTATCAGCTTGTGAAGACTTTGCCACGGTACTAAAACCAACCCCCTGTCCGAAATCCTTTAATTGCCTGGCTCCGATATTTGATGTCATGATGATAATTGTATTTCGGAAATCTACTTTACGACCTAAACTGTCTGTCAGCTGACCTTCATCGAGTACCTGCAATAAAATGTTAAACACATCCGGGTGAGCCTTTTCAATCTCATCCAGTAGAACTACCGCATACGGTTTTCTTCTTACTTTTTCTGTTAATTGACCGCCTTCTTCATAACCCACATATCCCGGAGGCGCTCCAACTAAACGTGAAACAGCGAATTTCTCCATATATTCACTCATGTCAACCTGAATTAATGCGTCCTCAGTGTCAAACATGAAACGGGCAAGCTCTTTCGCTAACTCTGTTTTTCCGACACCTGTTGGACCCAGGAATATAAAGGAACCGATTGGTTTTTTAGGATCCTTTAACCCTGCACGTGTACGCTGAATTGCTTTCGTTAATTTCTTGACCGCATCTTCCTGACCAATCACCCGGGTATTGATTGAATCAAACATTCCCAGTAATTTGACACTATCTTCCTGACCCACCCTTTGAACAGGAATACCAGTCATCATAGATACTACTTCGGCAACATTATCTTCGGTTACGGTGTAGCGTTTAGTTTTAGTTTCAGCTTCCCACTCACTCTTGGCCTTTTCAAGCTCCTCGAGAAG
Source organism: Sphingobacterium thalpophilum (assembly GCA_945878525.1). Taxonomy (GTDB): domain Bacteria; phylum Bacteroidota; class Bacteroidia; order Sphingobacteriales; family Sphingobacteriaceae; genus Daejeonella; species Daejeonella thalpophilum_B. The sequence goes on along the minus strand of CAMCTU010000045.1, from coordinate 16,510 downwards.
GTTTTTCTCTGTATCACGAAGTTTGGCTGCTTCCTCATATTTCTGACTACGGACAACCTTATTCTTTTCAATTTTGATCTCCTCTATCTTCTGCTCCACATCTATTATATTTTGTGGAACGTGAATATTGGTCAGGTGAACACGTGAACCTGATTCATCAAGGGCATCAATAGCCTTATCTGGCAGGAATCGGTCAGTGATATAACGTGTTGTTAAGCTAACACATGCGTTTATAGCTTCATCAGTATATGTTACGCCGTGATGCTCTTCATATTTTTCTTTGATGCGATTCAGAATCTCAATCGTCTCGACCGGAGTTGCCGGCTCAACCATTACTTTCTGGAAACGACGATCTAAAGCACCATCCTTTTCAATATACTGACGGTACTCATCAAGTGTTGTAGCACCGATACATTGAATTTCACCTCTTGCTAAAGCTGGCTTAAACATATTCGAGGCATCCAGTGAACCTGAAGCGCCACCGGCTCCAACAATCGTATGGATCTCATCAATGAACAGTATAACATCCGGAGATTTCTCCAGTTCATTCATAACCGCTTTCATCCGTTCTTCGAACTGACCACGATACTTTGTACCTGCAACTAATGAAGCAAGGTCCAGTGTAACAACCCTTTTGTTAAACAAGACACGTGATACTTTGCGTTGAACTATTCGCAATGCAAGACCTTCTGCAATGGCAGATTTACCCACACCCGGTTCACCAATAAGTATTGGGTTATTCTTTTTACGACGCGATAAAATCTGCGATACCCGTTCAATTTCTTTTTCACGACCAACAATAGGATCCAGTTTACCATCCTCTGCAGCACGGGTCAGATCCCGGCCAAAATTATCGAGAACCGGAGTTTTTGATTTAATATCAGAAACTTTCTTCGGCTGGCTAAAACTTTCTTCCTCTCTGAATTCATCATCACCTGCAGGTGAACCCGGAGCTTCATCGCGAAAACCTTCCTTATTATTCTCTACTTCTACTTTGAATGTATCGTAATTGACATTATACTGTTGCAATATCTGTGAGGCAATGTTATCCTCATCCCTTAAAATAGATAAGAGCAAGTGTTCTGTACCAATAATATCGCTTTTAAATATTTTAGCCTCTAAGTATGTGATTTTCAATACTTTCTCTGCTTGCTTTGTCAATGGAATGTTTCCAAGGTTTACAGTTGTACTGGATGTACCTTTCACAGAATCCTCCACAGATTTGCGCAAGCGTGCAGTATCAACCCCTAATCGTTTTAAAATTTTTATTGCCATACCATCTCCTTCCCGGATTAGTCCCAGCAATAAATGCTCTGTGCCAATATAATCATGGCCAAGACGCAGAGCTTCTTCTCTGCTATATGATATTACGTCTTTGACGCGTGGAGAAAATTTCGCTTCCATTAGTACACCTTTTCTGTATGATTTAACGCCCTAAGCTATTAATAAAATGGATTAATAGAACTCGTGCAATAGTAACAAGTTATCAACAATTACGCCATTTCGGTTAAAAAGGTTTTACGATAGAAAGACATAATAAAGTTTACATCTCTCTGACTAAAATCCGATATTTGAGACACAATTAGCAAACGAATGTCAGACGAAAAAATAATATTTTCTATGGCGGGGGTAAATAAGATTTACCCACCACAGAAGCAGGTTCTCAAAAATATCTATTTATCTTTTTTTTACGGAGCAAAGATCGGGGTAATCGGATTGAACGGATCCGGTAAGTCATCGGTACTAAAAATTATTGCAGGATTAGACAAATCTTACCAGGGTGAAGTTGTCTTCGCTCCGGGCTATACAGTTGGTTATCTAGCTCAGGAACCCATTTTAGACCCTGAAAAAACGGTTCGGGAAGTGGTGGAGGAGGGGGTTGCCTCAACCACTGCCATCCTCAAAGAGTATGAAGAAATCAATGAAAAATTCGGTCTGCCGGAGGTTTATGAGAATGCCGACGAGATGGATAAACTACTCGCGAGGCAGGGAGAATTACAGGATCAGATTGATGCATGTGGCGCATGGGAACTGGACAGTAAACTAGAGCGCGCAATGGATGCATTACGTTGTCCGGAACCTGAAACCAAAATTGCCATATTGTCAGGCGGTGAACGCAGGCGCGTAGCATTATGTCGCTTGTTGCTTCAGGAGCCTGATGTTTTGTTATTGGATGAGCCTACCAACCACCTCGATGCAGAAAGTATAGACTGGTTAGAACAGCATTTGAAACAATATAAAGGAACTGTAATTGCAGTTACCCATGATAGATATTTCCTTGATAATGTAGCAGGTTGGATCCTTGAACTGGACCGCGGAGAAGGTATTCCATGGAAAGGGAATTATTCCTCTTGGCTTGAACAAAAATCCAAACGTTTAGAATCTGAGGAAAAAACTGAAAGTAAGCGTCAGAAAACTTTGGAAAGAGAATTGGAATGGGTACGTATGGCTCCAAAGGCCCGTCATGCCAAATCCAAAGCACGTTTATCAAATTATGAGAAACTGGCTTCTGAAGACACTAAGGAACGCGAAGATAAACTGGAGTTATTCATCCCACCAGGGCCAAGATTGGGTAACTTGGTAATTGAAGCTCAGAGTGTAAGTAAAGCCTTTGGAGATAAAATTCTTTTCGATAACCTGAGTTTCTCATTACCTCCGGCTGGTATTGTTGGAATTATCGGTCCAAACGGCGCCGGAAAAACAACTTTATTCCGCTTAATTACCGGTCAGGATCAACCGGACGCGGGTTCTTTCAGAGTTGGTCCGACGGTAGCTCTAGGTTATGTTGACCAGAATCATGACGACTTAAATCCTGAAAAATCGGTCTGGGAAAACATTACTGAAGGAAATGAAACCATTATACTTGGAAGCAGGTCCATAAACTCAAGAGCTTATGTCTCCAAATTCAATTTTAATGGAGCAGATCAACAGAAAAAGGTTGGTGTTTTATCCGGAGGAGAAAGAAACAGGGTACACCTTGCAATAACATTAAAGAAAAGTTCTAACGTGCTTTTGCTGGATGAACCTACCAACGATATTGACGTGAACACCTTGAGAGCACTTGAAGAAGGATTAGAAAATTTCGGTGGTTGTGCAGTAATCATTTCCCACGACCGGTGGTTCCTTGACAGAGTATGTACGCACATTCTGGCATTTGAAGGCAATTCTCAGGTTTATTATTTCGAAGGGAATTATTCTGAATACGAAGAAAACAGAAAGAAACGTACAGGAGATATTACTCCTCACCGTTTGAGATATAAAAAACTGACTGACTAAGATTGTGATCGGGCTGGTTGGGATAACACCAACCAGAGGAAAATTCTCACATTCGACCCATTCAGGGGGCTTCCTGTTATAAATAATTCTATAAACATTTGACCCATTCAGGGTCAATATAAAAATTCCGCCCTGGATTTCTCTGGTGGTCCGTGTTATCCGTAACACCACCCCTTCAATAGGTCTGTGATTGATGTTTCTTTACTATGATAACTGATACAGATCGGTGCTGAGAACATCAATCAGAAGACCAAGCGAAGAGGCAGGCTGAGGCCAGCAAGCACTAGCCCCTCATTGTTAATATGTTAACAAATAAATAACATACCTATGTCGATGGATTGAAAGATTATCAGCTATATTTAAACGTATTGCAATTTCCTGTTTTACACCGGCTTAAATAAAAATTCACACATTGAATCAAAATTTATGACTTGGAAAAAATTTAATGGAGAAACCATCGATAGCCCGATTCTTGAAGAAGTTGAGCGTGCAATCGAACGCGAATCTGCACTGGGAAATAAACTAAAAGTTTGTATTGGCACCGACTCGCAGGTAAAAGGATCAATCATCGACTTCGCGACTGCCATCGTATTCTTAAGAGAAAAGAAAGGTGGATTTATGTACATCCACCAGGAACGCTCTACCCTGAAAATGGGGATTAAAGAGCGGATGCTTTCTGAAGTCCAGAAATCAATCGAATGTGCCTATTCCCTTTGTGATTTGCTTGATCTTTATGATGTAGATCTGGAAGTTCATGCTGATATCAATACAAATCCCAATTTCAAATCAAATATGGCTCTCCACGAAGCCATGGGATATATTTTAAGCATGGGTTTCGTTTTTAAAGCAAAGCCCGAAGCCTTTGCCAGTTCAGCTTGCGCCAATAAGCTTGTTCAGTAAACAAAAAAACCATTGTTATTAGGCAATGGCTTTCTTGATGAATTATAATTGGTTTATGATGATTTACGTTTAGTGTGTTTAGTAACGATCTGCCTTACGTTCTCCATGTCTTATTCCGTTTCTTCTTCTACTTCCTTTTCATAGATAAACCCATTGCTACTTACCAGCAGTGTACCCTGAGTGTATTTTTCATTATGCTGAGTTGAATCAAGTCCTTCTTCCTCTTCTTCAGAGCTTACGCGCATAGGCTGTAATAAGTTAATGAATTTGAAGATACCGTAAGAAACAATGAAACTATAGGAAACTGTGATTGCAACTAATTTGAGTTGAGTGAAGAAAAACTCATGATTTCCGTAGAACCATCCATCAGAACCTGCAGGGTTAACAGTTTTCGTGGCCAGTAAACCGGTTAGTATCAATCCTACGATACCACCAACTCCATGGCAAGGAAATACATCAAGTGTATCATCCAATGTAGTTTTTGATTTCCAGTAAACTGCAAGGTTTGATATGATCGCTGCTACAAATCCTATGAATATACTTTGTGGGATACCAACAAATCCGGCTCCGGGAGTTACAGCTGCAAGTCCGACGACAGCCCCGATACAGAAACCAAGTACAGATGGTTTTTTACCTCTAACTACATCGAAGAACATCCATGATAATCCTCCTGCAGCTCCTGAAACGTTAGTTGTTGCAAAAGCAGAAACTGCAAGAGCATTCGCTCCCAGTGCAGATCCGGCATTGAAGCCAAACCATCCAAACCATAACAAACCTGTCCCAATTAATACATAAGGGATATTTGCCGGCGGAATTTCTTGTCCTTTAAGATGTGTTTGTCTGCGTTTTAACACAAGGGCACCAGCCAGAGCGGCCATACCTGCAGAGATATGAACTACCGCACCTCCGGCAAAATCAAGTCCGCCCATTTTAAATAAAAACCCATCCGGATGCCATACCCAATGTGCGATTGGTGCATAAACCAGCAAACTGAATAAAACTATAAATAAAATGTAAGAGGTAAAACGAATGCGTTCAGCAACTGCTCCAACCACCAAACCAGGTGTGATGATGGCAAACATCAATTGGAAAAGGGCGAATAGTGTTAAAGGTATAGTTGGTGCCAGACTCCAAGGCTCACCTGAATTTACACCCTGGAAAAATAAAAATGTTGTTGGATCTCCGATTATTCCGCCAATACTTTCTCCAAAAGAAAGACTGAATCCAACTGTTACCCAAAGTATACTAACAACCCCTGCAGCAACAACACTTTTGATCATCGTTGAAATCACGTTCTTACGATGAACCATTCCACCGTAAAAGAATGCTAAGCCTGGTGTCATCAGGAAAACAAGAGCTGTAGCAACCAGTAACCAGGCAATATCAGCTCCGTTGTACTTGCCGGTGTTGGCAAAATCCGGAAGAGAAGGAACAAAAACCGCAGCCACAGCTGTGATGGTAAGAAATAAAAATGGCAAAATTTGCTTTAGTCCAACTTTCATGATAAAATCTTTTATTAAAAGAACAAAATTTCAATTGTTTGATACAAATGTATAAGCATTTTCAATAATATTATCATTTTGCTGATACTTTTTTGATAAAAAATTCAATTTTTAAATTTTTACAATCTATAATGGAATTTTAACAAGTAAAATGGGGATCATATAGATTAAATTTTGAAATTTTACAAAATATGGCGTACAAATCATGAATTTTTAGTTTTTTTTTGTGATTTCAATTAAAAATACAAGGAATAACGAGAAAAAGGTGGAGTATTTTATGAAAAATAGGATAAATGGGATGTTATGGCGCATCGAACTGAATATGGCATTGGTTTTTTTAGGGATTGGGAGATGGCGGGTCGAGCCCAACGATTTGTCATTGCGGCTGCAGCGTTTTGTTATTGCGAGCGCAGCGCGGCAATCTCCTCAATAAGACTACTAAATTTCATAAGATTGCTTCGTCGTGCCTCCTCGCAATGACATCCAAAAATCAAATAGCAATTTATCATGGCACTGATAACAGAGTTTTATGATTATGTTGAAAACCGCAAGCCCGAACTCGGTAACTGCCAACAAGCACAATACTCAAGAAGGCCAAACATAGCTCAGTCAATTCAATTGAATATTCGAAAATAAATCAATCAGGAAGATTGATGATAAGAGAATAAATTAGAGAATTAGCTCACTGTGATCAAAAAACCGAATCCGATTTATATGCACTGCCCTGAACCACTCCTTTGGCTTCCAGACGCTTATCAATATAACTCTGGATCTGAGATTTCTTCATTCCCCAATTCGGAGCGATGAGCAAATCGAAATCGGCGAGGCCGAATAGCCTTTGAAGTACAATATCCGGTTTCAATAAGGGAATGAACTCGGAAATAAAGTCGGTGTATTCATCAATTGTAAATACTTTAAAAGGATTACGGGCATATCTTGAACCCATGATCGAGCCTTTTACAATATGAAGATGATGTAGTTTAACGAATTTGATTTGAGGGTATCTGTTAATCTCATCCGCATAGCGCAGCATCATTTCATGGGTTTCCCATGGGAAGCCAAAAATAGTATGAACACAAATATCAACTTTAGTGTTTTCTGCCAGCTGAATTGCATTCAGGAATTCCTGGTGGGTACATCCCCTGTTAATCTGAAGCAGCGTATCATCATAGATCGATTCCATGCCCATCTCCAGGTCGACATCAAATCTGTCGGCATAACTTTCAAGCAATGCTAGCTTCTCAAAATCGATACAATCAGGCCTGGTTCCTACCGATAATCCGACAATACTCGCTGTGTTAATACTGAGCGCCTCATCATAAAGCATTTTGAGATAATGGGTTGGAGCATAGGTATTGGTATTAGGCTGGAAATAGATGATGAATTTTTCAGCTCTGTAATTTTTATAAGCTCTTTCCATACCCTGTTCGATCTGTTCGCGAATGGTTGGAAGTTTACGGGAAAGCTCGGGTGTGAAAGAATCTACGTTGCAATAAGTACATCCACCATAACCTTTGCTCCCGTCACGATTCGGACAGGTAAATCCAGCATCAGCAATAATCTTGTAAACGCGCTGCCCATCGTACTTATTTTTAAGATAAGCACCATAATGATTATAATTCTTGTATCCGTAATCTAAAGGTGTTCCCAAAACTTTATTTTTGCAAAGATACAAAATTCAATTTTACCCTAAACAGAGGTTATGCTACGAATATACTATAAGAAAGAGAGACGACTGGCAAAAGAAAGTGACATCAGCTTATTACGTGCTATTCCGCTGATTGACCTGGTATGGGTAGATTTGCAGAATTCCACCGTAGAGGAGAAAGTAACGATCGAAACCTATTTTGACATCAAATACTCCTCAGTAGAAGAATCCACTGAAATCGAAAGTTCTTCTCGATTTTATGAACTGGACGATGAACTGATCATCAATTCCAATTTTTTATCGCTAAGGCAGCAGGAATTTGATTATTGTCCGGTATCCATCATCCTTGAAAAAGGAATTCTCTTTACCTACCGAGATGATGATTTGAAAACCTTCGGAGAATCCGTCAAAAAAATCAAATCCAATCCGGGAGCATTTACTAACGGATATCATATCCTGCTAACAATTCTTGAAACAGGAATTGAACAGGATGCTGATATTATTGAGGGTCTTGCAAAAGATATCGCAGATCTGAACAAGAAATTAACTCTGAATAGAAAGCGCTCTGATGAAGAGATACTCTTAAAAATTGCTTCATTTCAAAACTATAATATACTAATGCGCGAAAATATTGTGGATAAGCAGCGACTGGTATCATCCTTAATGAAAAGTAGTTTATTACCTGAGGAATATATGCCAGTCCTTCGTATCATGATTAAGGATATCGGCTCACTGATCGAGCACAATAAATTTGCATTCGAGCGACTGGAATACCTTCAAAACACCTTTATGGGTTTGGTGAATATTGAACAGAATCGAATTATTAAAATTTTTACAGTTGCAACTGTGGCCTTTATGCCGCCTACGCTGATTGCTAGTCTGTATGGCATGAACTTCAAAATTATGCCCGAACTGGACTGGGATTATGGCTACCTGTTTGCAATTACATTGATGATATTATCTTCTGTTATCACCTTGATCTTTTTCAAAAAGAAAAACTGGTTATAACCTAAGTCATTTTTTACCGGATTTCTTATGATTCCCTGGTAAATGAAGCGAAATGCAAACACGCACCATTGCCCTTTCAAACCAGGAGCTTACTATGAAAACACCGTTGAAAAATAAATCCAATGAGAACCAGCAGGGAAGTTCTAAAGGAGGTTAATCGATCAATTCTAAAAAAGAAACTCTGAAATCAAGAGGCATTTCAAATTGTGGAGGCCAGATGTCTTATCAAACAGATAATAAACAGGCTACCGCGAATAAAGAAAATGAGAACTTTATGGTTCAGGAAAAAAAGTCGACAAAAATGCCTGGTAAGTATAGTCCTAAGAAGGATTAAAATAATACATTAGGGCTTTTGAGAGCTTAAAAGTAGGCTTTCATATTTAAGCATCACAATTCGAATGACCCTGAAAGGGTCAAATGTTTATAATTGTTGATTCGGAAATCCCGCCCGCCCAGGGCGGGCGCATGTATCGGAATTTCACAATTGCAATCTATGAATTGATGATTGTCATTCTATTTAGAATTTTATCTATGACCATGAAGGGATCACTGTTTATAGCATGTGATTATGGAATCCTGACTCTGAAGGGGTCAAACGTTTATAGCATGTGATTATGGAATCCTCACCCTGAAGGGGTCAAATGTTTATAGCATGTGATTATGGAATCCTGACCCTGAAGGGGTCAAACGTTTATAGAATGTGGAAGCGGTAATTCCGACCCTGAAGGGGTCGCATGTGATAAACAATCTTTCAATTAAATCCATTGGAACAAATACTCATCCTTAAATTCAATTCTAAAGTTATTTAGTAGAGAAATATATTCCTCCTTGAAAGTTATATTCCGATGGTGTTCTTTTTGCAGTTGAATGTATCCAATTACACTATCTAATGATGAATGGCTATAGGAGAAAGCCCCAAATCCTTCCTGCCGCTGAACTTTTGATTTGATAAAATTATTTTCGTTTACAAAATCGTTAGATACTTTTTTTACTTCCCGAACAAGATCAGATAGACAACTTGAAGGTTTCATGCCGATCAGAAAATGAATATGATCCGCCACTCCATGAATTTGAAGCATCTTTTGCCCCTTATTTTGAATTATGCCTGTAATATATTTGTATAATTCCTCTTCCCATGCGGGACGAATTAAACATTCTCTGTTTCTGACAGCCCCAAAGCACTAGAGGTCGATTAAAAATCTTTTTCTATTTGTTAACCCTCACTGTTATCAACACCTAAACGGTACATCACATCATCACTTACTCCGGTAGATGAGTATCCCCCGTCATGAAATAAATTTTGCATGGTAACCATACGGGTAAGGTCAGAGAATAAGGTTATACAATAATCTGCACAGGATTCAGCGTCAGCGTTTCCTAGAGGTGCAATTGCATCGGCATAATCGTAGAAACTACCAAAACCTTTGATCCCTGTACCGGCAGTTGTTTTTGTTGGTGACTGTGAAACGGTATTAATACGAACTTTTTTATCTAGTCCGTAGTGATAACCGAAACTCCGGGCAATGGATTCAAGCATAGCTTTGATATCAGCCATATCAGTATAAAATGGGTAGGTACGCTGAGCAGCCATATAAGTCAATGCAACCACACTTCCCCATTCGTTGATTGCATCCAGTTTCTTGGCTACACTTAACATTTTATGTAATGATAGCGCAGAAACATCTATTCCTTTTTGAAAGTATTCATAGTTAAGTTCAGGATAAGGAATTTTCTTGCGAATGTTAACACTCATGCCAATCGAGTGAAGCACAAAATCGATCTTCCCTCCCAGAATTTCCTGAGATTGAGTAAACAGTTTGGTCAGGTCTTCAACACTCGTAGCATCAGCCGGGATAATTTGTGATCCTGTGGCTTCAGCTAATGAATTAATTTCTCCCATCCGCATGGCTATTGGCGCATTGGTAAGGACAAATTCAGCGCCTTCTTCATGGGCTTTTTCTGCAACTTTCCAGGCAATTGAATTTTGATCCAAAGCACCTGAAATGATTCCTCTTTTACCTTTCAGTAAGTTATACATATGATTGATTTTGGTTTTTGACTTAAATAAAAGTTAAAGTTATTATTAATCTCTAATTCTTTAACGCTTTAAAAATTTAACAGTAATTCCCGGGCATTTTTAATCGCAGATTCTCCCGGATTATTACCACTGAGCATTTTGGCAAGTTCCATCACCCGCTCTTCTTTATCCAGTTCCCGGATATTGGTATTTGTTATTTCTGCTGTTTCATCCTTATAAACACAATAATGCATATTTCCTTTGCTGGCAATCTGTGGCAAATGGGTAATGGCGATAACTTGCATATTTTTTGATAATTTCTCCATAATAATCCCTACTCTCAATGCCACTTCTCCCGAAATTCCGGTATCAATTTCATCAAATATTATGGTTGGAAGTGCGGTGTGCATTGCAACCAATGATTTAATGGCAAGCATTAAACGGGAAAGTTCTCCGCCGGAAGCAACTTTATTCATTGGCAATGGACTCTGTCCTTTGTTCGCACTGAAAAGAAACCTGATCTGATTATTTCCATTCGCGTCGAATTTTCCTTCCTGAAGTCTGTCATTAACTATTTGCAGAACAGCATTCGGCATACCGATTTCTGACAATGTATGCATCACCTGTGTTTCTATCTTTGGGATAGCATCAGTCCGGCCCTTACTGATTTGATCTGCCAGATCTGCCATTTCCTGATTTAGCTTAGCACTCACAGTTTTTAATTTCTCAATATCTTCATCAGCGAACAAAATGCCGCTAATTTTTATAGAAACCTGATCTCTGACTGTGATTAATTCGGTATCTGAGTTAACCCGATGTTTCTTCTGCAGAGAATAAAGTAAATTCAGACGATCATTTACTTCTTGAAGCCTTGATTCATTGATCAGACTTCTTTGTTCGATGTCTTCTAATTCAGATATCAGGTCTTTTATTTCTATAAGTGCAGTATTAAGCCGTTCAGAGATTTTGTTGAGTTCAGGTTTATACTTTTCTGCATTAGACAAACTAATCAAAGCTTCTTTAAGCTGGACAGCAACAGAAGGCTCATTCTCACTCAAAATGCCGATGCAAAGAAGTAAACTTCTTTTAATCTCTTCAGCATGAGTTAATTCGCTCTGTTCCTGTTCGAGTTCTTCCTGCTCACCGGGTGCTAGTCGAGCTTTTTCGAGTTCATCAAACTGAAACTGGAAATAATCGAGATCTGTTTTATTTTGCTCACTCTGACTGATCAATTCTCTCAGGCGTGATTGAGTGGTTCTATAGGATTTGTAGGCCTTTCTGTAAATTGAAAGCAGGTCTTGATTTCCTGCAACGGCATCAATAACCAGTAACTGAAATTCTTCATCATTGATTTCCAGTATTGCATGCTGGGAGTGAACATCAATTAATTTTTCACCGAGCTTTTTAAGGAGAGCCAGATTGACTGGTGTATCATTAATAAAGGCTCTTGTTTTTCCATCTGATGAAATTTCACGGCGTAAAACGGTTTCACGTTCATAATCCAGATCGTTCTCTGAAAAGAAATCTTCAAGATGAAAACCATTGACTTTAAATATTCCTTCGATCACACATTTTTTCTGCTGGTTGAAAAAATACTTTCCTTCAACCCGCTGACCTAAAATTAATGAAAGTGCTCCAAGGATGATCGATTTACCTGCACCGGTTTCACCGGTCATGATATTTAGTTCATTTGAAAATGAAATATCCAGGTTATCAATCAGGGCGTAATTTCTAATTGCCAGTCGCTTGAGCATATATCAATAAAAATTTGAGCTAAATTAAATATTTTGATTAATTCTTCCGTAATCTGAGGGCAGCTTTAAGGTTTTTTCAGAATTTCATATTTTAAACTATTGGCAGGGTCAATTACTGATAAAGCATTATAAGCTTTTATTTTATCCTGAGCTTCGGCTGCACTAAGAATCTTGATTAACTCATCAGCTTTTGCTGAAAAAAAGATTTGATTTAAGATTGAACCTTGTTTCTGTCTGTCAATTTTCTGAAGCTGTGGGATCACAGAAAGAATTGCTTTTCGGCCTTTTGTCTGATTCTCTGCCATAACATCCATACCTTCCCTATGATAGGTGTAAAGACTCTCACGTATCGGATTGTAAGATTTATTCATAAGATTCTCCATAATCCAGAAACGGTTTCTGAGATTTTCAAATGCTTTCCACCCTGTATTTGGAGCAGCCTGAGCATTGTCTAATACCGTTTGAGCTTTTTCAAAATAAGGAGAACCACCAAATTTAGAAAAAGTATCATAATCCATTCCGGTGATAACGTAAGCGTAAAAAGCAATGAGTGAGCTTAGATTACTGATGTAATTTAGTTCAGAAAAATCTAGGGGTTGTCCTTCAGAAAAAGTAAAACCAAAGTCTTTATCACTTATGTTTAAAATGGTACTACTGTAAGAACTATTGTATATAGGTCTGTTTGACTGAATTTGGGCTTCTGCTTTGAAATTGCTATTGCCATCCCAGTCTGTGATGGTAATTACAAAATTACAATCAATTCTCTCAAGAGGTTGTAATGCATCTGCAGACCATCTTTTGTTGTTTAAAAAATCCTTAATACTTGATTCAAGTATATTCAGAATACGCTGATTTGAGTTGGCAAGTTGTGGAGCCAAAATCTGAACACGGGCATTAAGATCCTGTGAATGAACAGCTTGAGCGAAAATCAAAATACAAAAAATAATCAGGTATTTCATCTCATTAAATTTAATATTTTTTTACAGATGTCTGCTGCAACTTCAGACTTTGGTTTCAATTCAAATATTTCTTTGATTAGTTCCCGGTCTATTATTGTAATCTTATTGGAATCGTTTCTGAAGCCTGCGCCCTGGTCTTTGAGAGAGTTGAGAACTATGAAATCCAGATTTTTTGTTTTCAGTTTCTTAATGGCATTTTCTTCTTCATTGTCAGTTTCAAGTGCAAATCCCACCAGTAATTGTCCTTTGCTTTTCAATTTCCCTAAAGTTGCAAGTATGTCCTGAGTTTTGATCAGATCGATTTTCAACGCTGAATCCTCTTTTTTGATTTTACTTGAAGAAATTTCCGTCGGACGGTAATCAGCAACAGCTGCACTTAAGATTGCCACATCAGATCCTTCAAAAGTGGTTAAGGTTGCTTCCAGCATATCCTCTGCGGAAATTATATCTATCCTTTTAATCCCGGAATGCTGAAGTGTGAGCGAGGTTGGTCCGGTAATTAGTGTCACTGAAGCACCTAAAGCAGCAAGCTCCTCGGCAATTGCAAATCCCATTTTCCCTGAAGAATGATTTCCTATAAACCTCACAGGGTCAATTGCCTCGTAAGTCGGTCCCGCAGTTACCAGCGCATTTTTACCCTTTAGCGGAAGTTTTTTTTTTAGATCATGAATCAGGATATCTAGAATAAGCTCAGGTTCTTCCATCCGGCCTTCTCCATATAACCCACTGGCTAATTCGCCATTACCTGGCTGGATTAAGGTATTCCCGAAGCTGATTAATGAGGCAATATTCTTTTGGGTTGCGGGATGTTTCCACATGTCCAGATCCATTGCCGGAGCAAAATATACAGGACATTTTGCAGAAAGATAGACCGCTGAGAGAAGGTTGTCGCATAATCCATTGGCTAATTTTGCCAGAGTGTTCGCACTTAACGGAGCAATGATCATCAGATCTGCCCATATTCCTAATTCTACATGGTTGTTCCAGCTACCGCTTTCAGGATCATAGTAGGTACTGAGAACTGGATTTTTGGATAGCGTAGACAGTGTTAAAGGAGTGATGAAATTGCAGGCCTCTTTAGTCATTACTACCCTCACATTTGCACCGGATTTTACCAGTAAACGGATGAGAGAAGCTGATTTGTAAGAGGCAATACTGCCACAAACACCCAGAAGTATATTCTTATTTGTAAGCATAGGGCAAAGATTTACCCATCTGAAAGCATGCATGGTGCATAGCACTTGAAAGTACTATGCTCCCTTGCTTCATTAGTTTTGCTCTTTAGAAGGATTGCGATAATAAACTTTATCGTGTAAAAATTCATCTACAGCAATAAGCGATGGCTTAGGCATACGCTCATAATGTTTAGAGATTTCAATTTGCTCACGGTTTTCAAATACTTCATCTAAATTGTCGTTAGAAGATGCAAAATCAGCTAATTTGCCGTGAAGCTCCTCTTTCAGGTTATTCGCAATCTGATTAGCACGTTTGCTGATAATAACAATCGATTCATAAATATTATCGGTTGTTTTATCCAGTTCACGAACGTCACGCGTAATTGTACTGTTTGGAATAACGGGTTTAGTAGTACTCATTTTATTTGTTTTTTGTTTCTTCTTTTTTAATTTCTGCTGCAGCCTTAATTTTTTCTTGCTGAGCTTTCATTTCTGCATTTTGAAATGCAATCAATTTTCTAACGTCAATAATAGCCTTTTCACTACTTTTTTTAATAGCTTCAGCTTCCTTCAAATACTTGCTTGATGGATAATTTTGTACAAACTCAGCATACAATTGAATGGCCTCATTATAACGTTCTTCTTGCTTCACCTCAAAACTTGCGCCAGCATATAATGCCTGAGCCTTTACAGTCAGAAATTCCATTTCTTCAGCATATTTCGTGTCTGGAAATTCGCGTGCTGAATTTCTGAAAGCAATAACAGCTGATTTATAATCACCAATATCCAGAAATAGTCTGGAATTAGCGTACGATTTAGTTTCGAGTTTTTCCCTAAGATTGGATATCAATTTGCTAGCTTCGGCAACACGCTCACCTTTGGGATACAGGTTAATAAATAATTGTAATGCCTCTATCGCTTTTACAGTGTTTTCCTGATCCAGTGAATATATTGGCGATTCCAAATAAAAACAATAGGCAGCCATAAATCTGCATTCCTCAGCTTTCGGACTTGACGCATAAGTATCTGCAAATGTTTTAAAATGATATCTGGCTGTTGTATTGTCTCTTAATTTGTAATGTGTGTAAGCAAAATAATAGGAAAGATCCTCTGCTTCTGCAGTTCCGCGGTATTTGGTAACAAGATCATCAAATAGTCCAAGAGCCTTACTATAGTCCTTTTTTTCATAAAGACGGACAGCTTCACGATACTTTTTTGCGGTATCACTACTTGCACGTAACTTTTCATATTTGCTTTTACAGCCTGTAAATGCAATTAAAACAATCAGTAATACGCTTAGGAATATGTTAAGCTTATTTTTAAACATTCTGCAAAGATAAGGTAAATCAGTAAAATTTCAATTATTAATTGATACACATTAAATATATACACGAAAATATCCCTTTGTATATATTTGGACAGATGTTTAACATTCTTTAACAAATTTTCTTGATTGGATCCAGGGTATTTTTTAAGTTAAAGCACAGGGTTTGAATACTTCATCAGGAACAAATTTTTCAGTGGCTTTCAGTTTTCAGCCTTTCCCTTTCAACCTGTTATTTGATTCTGGGGTTGCCCCTTTGTGAGGGGCCGGGCTATCCGCTTCAATCTTTTTCTGCGGCGCATAAAAAGGATTTCCGCTTCTATCCCTAACCCGGCTGCTACAATTGGTATGCACATTTATATGGTAAAAGTCCTTTGGGTGGGTATATTAACGACATGGTCTGGAGTATTCAAAGAACAGTTTGATCACTTTTAATAATTTTTCCTGCTTGTTACCAGCGACTTAGGGGTCTTTGACCAATTAATTCACATTAGGAGTTGTGTAGGATATTAAGTATTCATACCTTTGCGACCCGCAATGAGAGATATGCGGATTGTTTTTTGAGTATTTTGCGGTTATGATATTGAGTGGGAAGAGGGGTGTATGATTGAAGATGGGGGCCATAAAAAAAACTTCAAAATAAATTTTGCGGGAGTTCTGAATAATGCTACCTTTGCAGTCCCAACAAAAACGGGAAAAACAAAACAAGCTGATGGCGCGATGCCTAGAGCAATACAAGATGAAAGATTTACCCTGGATTTAATCCGGGACTAAATATAAGCCAACCCGCGAGGCGAGGGCGCAACGTTCTTTAAAGAAATGTCAATTGAAGTATAACGAGTAATAAGATACTTTGTTATTTTAAGTTAAATACGAACATAGATATAATTAATACTAGTTCTATTTGAGATATAATAGGGCTAGGACAGACCAACATTTTACAATGG
>CAMCTU010000044.1 GCA_945878525.1 Sphingobacterium thalpophilum | reverse complement strand
TTAAACTTATCAGCTTCCCGATAAGCTTTAATCAATGCTAGCTCTCCTTCTTTACCCGGAATTGCATTTCCATGCTCCATTCCAAGAACCCCCTTAAAGCCTTTACCATCAATGTATTTGAATACATTTCGGTAATTGATCTCGCCGGTTCCAGGTTCTTTTCTTCCAGGGTTATCACCGATCTGAATGTAGGCGATTTCATCCCAGCATTTCTCCATACTCGTGATCAGATTTCCTTCATTTTTTTGCATGTGATAAATATCATACAGGATCTTACAGGAAGGGCTTTTTACTGCTTTACAGATCAAATGAGTTTGGTCGGAATGGCGCAGAAAGAGGTTGGGGGTATCACTGAGTGGCTCAAGCACCATAACTAGTCCATGCGGCTCCAGAATTTCAGCACCGCGTCTCAATGCTTCAATTACATTTCCTGTTTGTATGCCCATAGGAAGATTTCGTTCAAAATCTCCCGGAACTACTGTTGCCCATTTTGCGTTGACACGCTTTGCTACTTCAACGGCCTGACGACATCCGTTCAAAAAGATGTCGATGTATTCTTTTTTACCTGCTGCCAAGGTATTTGCACCGTTCCCACCTTTATCAACCACGAATACTCCCATGGTCATATTCAGCTTGGCAAGGGTATTTCCAATTTCCTCCTGTAAAGCTACCGGGCGCTTCATTAGACCATTATCCTCAATACTTCTAAAACCCTGATCGTGCATGAATTTAATCTGATCAATGAAATTATCACCTGCATGGGCGGCAAACATGCCTGCATGGGGTGCATAATCCAGATTAAAGGTTTTTTCTGCCCGGATAGCTTTGGACATGCCTGTAGCAAGGGCTGAATTTGCAGCTGTAGCGCCCAAACCGAGCATGACACTGCTTTTTATGAATTCACTTCTTTTCATTTTATCTATTTTTTTTAAGGTTCTCAAACCACTTTAGTTACTCCTGGAATAGCGTAAGGATAGGTGCCATCAAAATTTGGTAAAACTTTTGGCAGGGCATCCCATGCCAGGCGATCTGGCATCAGACTGATCTCTGAATTTAATGCCTCATCCCAGGTAACTACATTGCCTGAATAGGATGCATAACGACCCAGAATCGCAGTCATCGTGCTTTTCGCACCATTTTCTGCATCCGAAAACTTATACTGCCCTGCGGTAATAGCAGCAAATAATTCATCGTGTTCTGTTTGATATGGGTTGGGATCTCCTTTTCCTTCATAATTTACCAGCACTTTTCCTTTATGATCCCAGATCTTTCCAATATTGTTTGAGTCAAGGAAGATTTTTCCTTTGGTTCCCTGAAACGATTCATCCACCCGGTTTCCACCTCCTGTATAATGACGGCACTGGCTTGAGATTACGCTTCCATCATCATAAACAAATTCAACAGAATGGCTGTCGAAAATTTCTCCATAATCTTTTCCAGTCCTTAAAAAGCGACCACCTGCACCATAGGCTGAAACCGGATACTTATTTTTTACCCAGTTGGCAACGTCAATATTATGAACATGCTGCTCAACGATATGATCACCACAAAGCCAGTTGAAATAATACCAGTTTCTCATTTGATATTCCATTTCAGTCTGGTTCGGCTGACGTGGATTAACCCATACGCCGCCACTATTCCAGTATACTTGTCCGGCAATAACATCTCCGATACCTCCCTGATGTACTCTATCGATGATCTCGCGGTAATTTTTCTGATAATGGCGCTGAAGCCCTACGACAACATTCAGCTTTTTACGTTTAGCTTCCTCAGCAGTCGCCAATACACTTCTTATTCCCGGTGAATCAGTTGCAACCGGTTTCTCCATGAAGATTTGTTTGTTTTGCTTCACAGCTTCAGCAAAATGTGCTGGCCTGAATCCCGGAGGAGTACAAAGCATGACTACATCAGCATCTTGCATAGCTGCAATGTAACCATCAAAACCAACAAACTTTTTATCATTCGGGACACTAATTTTCTCAGCACCGAATTTTGCCAGAAGGGTCTGATAGCATTTGTCGAGTTTATCGGGAAAAGCATCAGCCATGGCTACAAGTTTTATATTGAACTTCGTACTCAAGGCTTGAAATGCAGCACCAGTTCCCCTACCTCCGCAACCAATTAGGGCAATTTTAATGATGTCGGATCCACCTGCATAGGCTCCTGCAAGAGGAATTCCACTTAATAATGCACCACCAGTCAGGATGGCTGAGGTCTTTAGGAAATCCCTCCTTTGTTTTGTCTCAGAAACTTTGTTCTTCATGTTATGAATAATTTAATTAAAAATCAGCTATTGGTTCACGATTGTAATATTTTTCAATTTCTTCTTTTGATGGTGGCACAAGTGGACGAACTACCCTTATGCCAACAAATGTACCTCCGGTTAACCACCAGTTACTCTTAGGAATTTGTGGATCGATTTGCTTCCACTCGGCCAATGATCCTCTGCGGCTTGCAGAACGTAAATCTGTAGCTGGATCTTCATATGATCCTCCTCTTACAGAATTAGGGTATAATGTCTCAAATGGTATTATGGGGTCCTGAACTACTGCGCCTTCAAATTTTGTGTAGCCATCAGGCTTATATTGATCGTATGTCCATTCAGTAACATTTCCATGCATATCATGCAATCCCCATGGATTAGGCTTTTTGCTTCCTACCGGATGTGTTTTGTTACTGCTGTTTGTTTTGTACCAGGCATATTCCTCAAGTTTTGCATCAGCGGGGTATGAGTATGAACCAGTCGTTCCTGCCCTGCAGGCATATTCCCATTCGGCTTCTGTTGGCAGCCGATAAAATTCTCCTGTACTTGCATAAAGCCAATTGCAGAATTGTATTGCAGCATATTGAGTCATGCCTATTGCCGGAAAACCTTCCTTACCCATTCCCCAGGTCATATCGACATAGGGTTTCGTCGGACGCGTTAAGGCATCAACCTGCTGTTTAAGAGGTACTTTGCTTCGACTGATTTCCTGGTTTTTGTAAACGAAAGGTTCAAAGAAATCCCAGGTAACTTCATGTTTTCCAATCCAGAAGGGACTGATCTTTACTTGGTGCTGCGGACCTTCATCCGGGCGGCGGCCCACTTCAGTCGGCGGACTACCCATAATAAAACTCCCCCCTGGAATAGCAATCATATCAAATTTGAGATCAGTTCCTTCAAGGTCGCGGGTATAATTCTTAAAGTCATTTTCCTGAGCAAATGTGAGTAAAGGAAATAAAAATATTACCAGGAGCGCTGTATTGAAATAAAGGTTAAATGATCTCATGAATGCTTATGCGATTGAAAAATAAATATGCTCAATTTTATTTAAAAAATTAAGGTTTGTAACATAATGAATTAAAAGTGGCAGGCTTGAAAGGTCAAAGTGAGCAATGTTAAAACTAGTTTGAATATTTATTTGATCCTCAGTTCAATTTAAGTAAGGTTAAAATAATACTGTTAAAATTGTATAGACAGGGCTTTTGAGTCGCAAGGATTAGATTTTGGAAATCAATACCTGTGTGCTATTTGTTGATTCAGCCCTTTCCTCCGGAGTAGTTCCGGCAGGAAATCGTGTACTCTTTCAAATTACCACCAGCCGGAAGCTACCTCCTCCGGCAAGGTTTATTTTACCAAGGTTTGTTTATCATCGGAAAGGGCAGCCCGTAAGAAGGACTACCTGCAGTATCTTTTTGGCACAAAAAGTAAATAGCCTTCCCGACAGTTGCCAGGGATGTCGCTCCTAACGTTAAGGAATCCAATACAATTAAAAGCACCTGTGCTGGGATTTGGGTTTAATGAAAAACGGCAATTTACAATAAGAAATTGCCGTTTTTAGTTGTTTCAGAACATTGAAAATATTCTTACTAATTGAATTCTCTATTTTTGAGAAGATACTATTTTTACTTCTTAGCTACTCTGTAAAGTCTTCCTTCATCAGTAATCGCATAAAGTGCACCATCTTTTCCTTGCATGGTTGATCTGAATCGCTGATTTTGATCTGCAAGTAATCGTTCTTCTCCAACAACTTTATTGTCTTTAATCACTAATCTTAAGATGTGTTTACCACTCAATGCACCGATAAACAGATTATTTTTCCATTCAGGAATCATATTTCCTGAGTAGAAAGACATTCCACTTGGAGATATTGATGGATTCCAATAATAAACCGGCTGTTCCATGCCTTCTTTCTGCTGAATTCCTTCACCCACTTTTGCTCCGCTATATTCCAAACCATAAGTAATGGCTGGCCATCCATAGTCTTTACCTGGTTTTACAAGGTTAAGCTCATCGCCGCCCATCGGACCAAATTCTGCAGTCCAGATATCACCTGTAACAGGGTGAAAGGCTAGATTTTGTACGTTTCTATGACCGTAAGAATAAATTTCAGGTCTTGCGTCAGCGCTCCAAACCGGATTGCCGGGGGCAGGTTTGCCTTCTTTGGTAATACGTAATACTTTACCGTTGGCAGATGTTAAATATTGAGCCTGTGGTCTTGTTTCCAATGAAGAACGTTCTCCGGTAGTAACTAACAGATTGCCTGTTTTATCAACCAGAATTCTGCCACCATAATGTCCCATACTTGGGTGCGCAGGATCAGCTCTGTAGATAACACTTACATTTTCCATTTTTTTCTCATCAGCAGAAAGTGTTCCTTTGGCAACAGCAGTCAGGTTTCCAGTGCTGGTTTTTTCAGAAAATACCCAATAAACCATTCTGTTTTTTGAAAACGCTGGATCAACGGTTAAACCAAGTAAGCCGCCTTGTCCTCCAGAATTTACATCGGGTAAGCCGGTAATAGGTTCACTTACCTTTCCGCTTGTGGTGACAATTTTCATGACCCCGATTTTTTCAGTAATCAGCAAACGTCCATCGGGAAGTATTGTGATACCCCAGGGTCTTTTTAATCCTTCGGCAAGTATTTTAACGTCAAGAGCAGTTTTAGTTTTTATACCTGCTATCCTGGTTTGGCCTGCAAATGCAGGAGAATAACTATTGTTTGGAGGTAATTTCTCAACAGGAGCTTTTGTAGTATCCTGAATTGAAATGTAGTTTGCATTTGCATTATTGCTGTAAGAAGTAAAAATGAATGCTGCACCTGCAACAAAAACGTAGAGTTTCTTTGTCATTTTGATGATGTTTTATTTTATACTGTAAACTAATTTAAATATCTGAATTAAACAAACCCTAATTAAGTGATTTCATGTCAATCACAAAGCGATAGTGAACATCTCCTTTCAGAGTGCGTTCATAAGCTTCATTAATCTGGTCAATATTAATCATTTCAATATCCGAAGTGATATTGTGTTCGGCACAGTAGTCCAGCATTTCCTGCGTTTCTTTAGTACCTCCCACCAATGAACCCACAAGGCTACGGCGACCACCAATCAGCTGAAAGGCAGAAACATCTGCCGGATTTGGTGGAGCACCCAATAAAATCATTACCCCGTTAGAACGCAGGAGAGCCAGGTATTCATTATAATCATGATCTGCAGAAACTGTATCAATAATGAAATTAAAGCTTGAAGCAAGAGATTTCATCACTTCAGGATCTGAGGTAAGTTTAAAATGTTTTGCACCCAGTCGCATGGCATCCTTCTCTTTACTTTTTGAGCGACTTAATACTGTAACTTCCGCACCCATAGATGCGGCAATTTTAACGGCCATATGTCCTAAGCCGCCAAGGCCCAAAACTGCCAGTTTATCGCCTTTTTTTACATTCCAATGCTTAATAGGTGAGTAGGTGGTTATCCCCGCACAAAGTAGTGGAGCTACATTAGCCAGGGGCAGTTTATCAGATACATTTAGGACGAACCGTTCCCTAACTACGATATGGGTAGAATATCCACCAAGGGTTATCGATTTTTTGTCCTGAGTTAAAGAATTATAGGTTTGGGTATGTCCGTTCTCACAATACTGTTCCAGATAGTCATTGCAATTGCTACAATGCCCGCAGGAGTCGACAAAACAACCTACGCCAACAGTATCACCCGCTTTGAATCGCTTTACTGCATCTCCAACCCGCGTAACTTTTCCAACGATTTCATGACCTGGCACTGCAGGATAGACTGTTCCGCGCCATTCGTTACGGGCGGTATGAATGTCAGAGTGACAAACTCCGCAATAAAGTATCTCGATTTCAACATCTTCTGCGCCGGGTTCACGGCGATCTATATGCCATGGTGCTAATGGACTTTCCGCACTCTGTGCGGCATATGATTTAACTGCTTTCATAGTTCAATTTATTGCTTAAAAGTAGTTAAGATTTTCTCAATCCATTGGATTTGTCTGTAAAATAGAGGTGAAGAGGGGATTGCTTCTCCGCGTTATGTCAATTGCGAGCCCGCCTGACCGTGCGGGCAGGCACGACGAAGCAATCCTATGAAAGGTAGGTATAACGCTAAAGAGATTGCTTCTCCGCCTTGGGCGGATCGCAATGACATCCATCATGACTTTCGATGCAATGAAGGACTAATTTCTTTAGAATTATTGTTTAACATTATGTAAATTGGGTATGCAAACACCATTATGGAAACAAAAAACACAATCAATCGCCGGCACTTTATTGCTGGAACAGGTTTGCTGCTTGCAGGCTGTAGTTTAAAACTGAATGGAGCGGTACTTCAGCCTTCTGATCCGATCATTGATATTCACCAGCATACCGATTATGCCGGGAGAACTCAGGATAAAATGCTGGCACATCAACGTATGATGGGAATTACAACCACCATACTTCTGCCGGGTGGAAGGCCACTGAATTATGGCTCAACACATTATGGAGTGAGTAACGGCTTACAGGTTAAGGCTGGAGGGAATGAAGTTTGCTACCAATATGCAAAAGATCGTGCTCCGGAAATGCTTTTCGGTGCCTGTGAGGTGCCTGATTTTCCGGGAGCAATTCCTGAAATTGAAAAGTATCTGAAATTAGGTGCAAAGATGATCGGAGAATTAAAGTTCAACGTCGATTGTGATTCGCTCGAAATGCAAAAAATCTATCAGCTTGCTCAGGAATATGATGTGCCGGTACTGATGCACTGGCAATACAATATGTATAACCGTGGCTTTGAGCGATTCCATAAAATGCTCGAAAAGTTCCCAAAAGTGCATTTTTTAGGACATTCTCAAACCTTCTGGGCCAATATCGATAAGAACCATGCGGATCAGAATATTTTATATCCTCGGGGCAAAGTAACACCGGGGGGCTTAACCGATCGACTGATGAGCGATTATCCGAATATGTATGGCGATATTTCGGGCGGATCAGGACTGAGTTCAATGACCAGAGATGAAGATCATGCCCGTGCTTTTCTAATCAAACATCAGGATAAGCTCTTATACGGAAGTGATTGTGATGATTATGCCGGGCATGGACCTGCATGTCAGGGTGCGGGAACTATTGAAGCGATTAGAAAACTTTCAGAAAGTAAGGCAATAGAGCGAAAAATCTTATACAATAACGCTAAAAAGATGTTTCGTCTTTGATTTTTAATTTCCTTTTTACTACTGCTCGATTATTTTTCCACTGACCCTGAATGGGTCAAATGTTTAGAGCATTACATTAATACGGAAATCCTGCCCGCACTGGAAGGCCGCATGTATTTGAAATTTTCACATTCGTCCCTTCAGAGTCGTATAACACAGTTTATTTGCGTTTCTGAAACCGTAAGACCAACTTCAGAGTCGAAGCATAATTTAACCGAATTTAGCGATTACTTTTTTTTTATGATCCTTACTATTTCATCGGCAATTAGTCCATGACCTGTATCCATCGGATGGAGGCCATCTGGCAAGAGTCCCTCCATTCCTTCAGGGTCTTTTCGGGCATATTTTCCAAAGACTTTCCAGGAATTGATGAGCTCAACATGTTCTGATTTCGCCAGTTTGACGACAGCATCCCTGTAAAGTTTCAAACGCTCATGCCTAAATGGTTCCAGTTTGGAGCTTAGGGGATTTGGCGTCAGTAGAATAATTCTGCCATTAATTTTTTTAATTTCAGTTATGTAGTGCCTGAGGTTTGCAATAAATGAATCTAATGGAATGCGCGATGCAGTACCATTTCCCTTGTCCTGATAAGCATCATTCAATCCAAAATTAAGGGTTACCCAATCAGGACTATGACTTAAGACATCCTTTTCAAATCTGTCCATTCCATGCTTGATTTTAGGACGATCGTTATCCTTTACAGAACCGGTATGATTGCTTCCAACTCCTGAATTAATTACATTATTTGCTATTCCTGCTTCAGTCAGGGCCTTATGGATACGAACAGCATAAACCTTCTCAATTCCTTTTCTTGGTGCTGTAGTGGAATTACCAAAAGTGACAATAATCAATTCCTTTTTCTCCTGGGTTGAAGAAAAAGTATTTAACAGGACAATAAGTAGTACCGTTAATATCCCGAACAGGAAGTGCATGTATTTTATTCTCATTGGTAGTCCGTTTGAAAAATCAATTTTTAATTTTCGGTCAAAGCAGGAAAGAAAGCTCATCCGGAAATTGAAAGAGCTTTCTTTTAAAAAATCAAAGTAGATCAGGCAACCTTTCCGTCTGAATATAAATTATTAGTGGTATAAGTTTTTTCCTCAGCTCTGACTGCAGAGGCAGCATCTTTATGGGTAGGCATCCAGTTATGGTGCACATCACATTTGTCCTGAGGCACTCCTCGGATCACAACGGTTCTTTGCGGCCCAAGAAAGGTATTATTGTACATTTCCATCGTGGTTCCGGCGATGGTTGTATTGTCTTTGCGGTCGCGACCTCCATGCATGTCAAAGTTATGGCTTAGCGAGATTCCCAGTTCCACATTATGACGTGCAATATATCCGCAGCCCGTTCTGCCTGTCCCGGCTAAAGAATGTCGGTTTTCATTGAAATGATTAAATTCAATAGTAGAACTGGCTTCATCATGACTAACCCCATAACCAAGTCCGTTATACTGGCATTTATGAATCAGGTTATGATGAATATGACTGCCGGTACCTTTTTGTAGGCTGACACCTGCATTGGCAAAAGCTGAGATCTCACAATTATCTATTTCCAGATTTCCGAATTTGGTGATAATCCCTCTTGATGTGGGGAATTTATAATAATAGGTATGGCCCGGGCCTCCAGGACCAAATGATCTTTTATGATGGTCCAGATATCGCTTTGAATTTGGTCCCTGCAACCTAATACCACTGATTCGTACACCCGGACCTTCGATTGAGATCATTCCCGGGGTATCAAGGCTATCGCTTGTGATCTGTGCTCCGGCAGAACCATTATGTCCTCTATCGCTTGCCAGTGTAACTCCCTCCGCAATCTTAAGCATGATTTTATCGATATAGATAAAAGTTGTCATGTCTATGATCTTATCCCCGGGAATGAACACTACCTGCCCGGCTTTAGCTTTTGCCAATGCATCAATTAGTGATTCTAGGCTATCTACCGTGTAATCGCCTGAGGTAATTATATTCTGGTATCCTTTACCACCACCGATTGGTCCGGTTTCATCGGCTTTGGCACCATAAACTACATTTCCTATCTTTTTCCAGGTAGGTTTTTCTTTTTTTGCAGAATCAAATTCTGAATTTAATTCGGCTCCTAAAGCCGGAGCGCCAATGCAAAGTGCAGACAGGGAACTAAGTGAGGCTGTCGCTACAAATTGTCTTCTGTTAAAATTTTTTGTTGACATATTTTTTGAAAAAAAATTGATTAATAGTTGAATCAGGCAACTTTCCCGTCGGCATAAAGATTATTGGTGGTGTATGTTTTTTCTTCAGCTCTTACAGCTGAGGTTGCATTCTTATGAGTAGGCATCCAGTTATGGTGCACATCGCATTTATCCTGAGGTACTCCTCGGATTACAACAGCCCTTAGAGGGCCCAGAAAGGTATTGTTGTGTATTTCCATGGTAGTTCCTGCAATATTTGTATTGTCTTTGCGGTCGCGGCCTCCATGCATGTCAAAGTTATGTTCTAATGAAATACCTAATTCCACATTATTGCGTGCAATATATCCGCAGCCGGGACTACCAGTACCAGCCAAAGAATGCTTGTTTTCATTAAACTGATTAAATTCTATGGTTGAACTTGCCTTATCATGGCTCACTCCGTAACCAAGTCCGTTATACTGGCAACGGTGAATAAGGTTATGGTGTATATGATGTCCGGTACCGGCCTGAAGACTTATCCCAGCACGTGAGAAAGCAGTAATGATACAATTATCAACTTCTAAGTCAGGAAATTTACAATTGATTCCATTGGAAGTTGGAAATTTATAATAATAAGGATGACCAGGACCTCCCGGGCCGAATGCACGTTTATGATGGTCCAAATAACGTTTTGGATTTGGGCCTTGTAAACGGATGCCACTTATCCTGACATTAGCTCCATTGATCAGGATCATTCCGGGTGTATCAAGACTATCACTCGTGATCAGTGCGCCTTCTGATCCATTATAACCTCTATCGCTTGCCAGTGTAACTCCTTCTGCAATTTTAAGTATGATTTTATCGATATAGATAAAGGTTGTCATGTCTATAATCTTATCCCCGGGAATGAATACAACTTGACCCGATTTTGCTTTAGCAAGTGCATCAATCAATGATTCAAGACTGTCTACGGTATAATCACCGCTGGTTATCACCTTTGAATATCCTTTACCGCCACCGATAGGACCAGTTTCATCAGCCTTAGCTCCATAAATGGTATTTCCTATCTTTTTCCAGGTAGGTTTTTCTTTTTTGGCATACTCAGCCCCAGAATTGGATTCAACTGCAATTGCCGGGCTAATTGAGCTTAATGCGGCGAGTGAGCCCAAAGAAGCAGCAGTAACAAACTGCCTTCTGTTAAAATTTTTTATTTCCATGTTTTATTTTTTAGAGTACCATTCTGTATATGTAGGAATGCTGAAAGCAGCTCCTTCTTCAAATTCATAGATATAATTACTGTAGGGATCTTTCGGGTCTGTTGATGAATTGTTCTTTAATCCCATAGCAAAAGTAATTGGACCACAATCTATTCTGCTATATTTCCCTTCTCTTTTCACACTTTTAATGGTGTAGGTAGCATCTCTTTCTCCATTAGTTGAAATAATCAGTTGTTCACCGATCAGACTGCCGTTTGTCGGAACAATCTGATCGACCAGTACCCAACCGCTTCCCGAAGGGTTTTTATTCATCTTAAGGATATTGCCTTTTATTTGCCCATCGGATTTAAGATTCAAATCACCGGAGTTTAAATCAGTACCATTTACAAGAACAGCCTTGCTTAACTGATTATTTTTTGTCCTCAGAAAGCCTATATTTCCGTTCATGCTGACATTGTTTGGCAGTTTCATCAGTTTTTCTGATTCAGGATTATATAAAATATGATCCATATTGCCATTGGTATGTTCAATTTGCAATGCAATTTGTGATTCATCCCCATTGTCGATACGTTTCACTGATTTTATGAAGGGATTTAGACGGTAAGGTTCAAAAACCGAAATGAAAGTGCTGTTGAGATTCTCTCCTTTTCTGTGCATCAAAACATAGCCCAGTTTTTTGGGATTCCCGGCTTTGTTTTGTGGAGGATCTCCATCTGCAAGTGCAACATCATTTGCCTTACTGAGGGCATGCATTCTTAAATGTATGTTATCGTCTGTCTTGGTGCCACGATAGCCTGTTTCGGTTTTCCAGTCGATCATGAATTCTGAGGCCGGACTTAAATCCCTTTTTACGTTGTAAAAAAATGAATAGCCTTGTGGAAAACCATTGGCCGCAATTCCTTTCTCAATATTTTCGCCAGCATAGGTTCCAGTATTTTGGGCTGTTAAATTCAACCCTGAAGTGATGATATCTCCCGGAGGACCATGGAAACTATATAAGTGGTCTTTACCACCATCCACCTTGAAAATATCAATGACATAGGCATTATTTTCACCAGATTCTGCATCCACAAGAAACATAGTTCTTTGATAAGTTTTAGTCTCAGGATAGGCTTTCTGTCCATCGATTTCGAATACTCCAAAACCTTTCAACTGTTTGAATAAGCGGGTATGTCCGCCCCAAATTTCCTTTTGAGGCTTTTCATTTACAAAAACGAGGTTATGTGATACAGTACTTCCTGTCCAGTCGCGATTACTTGGAATATTAGTCGCAAATTCAGGGTAACCATGATCAGGTGCCAGCCATTTGCCGAAAGCAAGCAGATCAAAATTCATCAGGTCTGGGTGAGCATGCATGATGGTTCTTCCAAAATTATTTGCAAGTGCCACTCCGTTGTAACCGCTACCATTTTCGAGTAAGGCAAGTCCGAAGCCACTCATTAAATATCCTCCCTGTGGTCTGAGACCAAGAGGCTCTGCTATTTTTTGTATTTCTCTGCTGATTTCATCCGGATTTTCTGAAAAAATATCCCTGCCAAGTTTATCTGCTGAACTTTTATTTGATAAGTAAGCCGCTTTTGCAAATTCAGGATCTTTGGTGAAGATATAGCCCTTGGCTATAAATTTAGGGTCAGCATAACTATTGCTTACCGTTCCGGTTGAGCCGCTGTCGCCCATGTTAGGAATAGCTATACCCAGGGCTGCCATCCTGTAAGCCGCAAGGAATGTGGTATTGAACTGAGGGAACTCTTTAATAATATTGTGTTTGGTATATGCCGGGTAGCCCTGCAGGCGTTCAGCTACCTGAGTGATTAGTCGTCCCCACATCAGAGTATAGCCAGGAGCACCTTCATTGGAGGTGCCGTCCCTGTCGAAGGTTGAGATCATAAGTCCCGGAATATTTCCGCCATCCGCCGCAAAGATCCAGTCGATCCATAAATTACTTTCGGGTTGTGAATCCAGGGCAATTGCACAAGTCGCAAGTGTCAACTGATGCATACCCTGATTACCCCTGATATGTGTCGACAAAACAGCTTTGTAGGCCGTTCTTAGAAGTCCGTCATCTATATTTTGCATGAATAAAGCACGCGTTCCTTTGGTTCCGATTTTGTATTTTTCGGATTGTTTTTTCAGGAAACTGTATAATTCACCATTGTTAACTGTACCACTTATTATTTTATCGTACGAATCAGCGAAAGATGTGATGATTTGGGTTTCCCAGATCGAGCCATGTATTTTGCCCATATTGCGACCTCCGTCAGAATGATACCATCCCTTATCGGCATAAGGTTTCCAGTCCATTTCAGGGTAAACATCAGCGATGCGGTCTAAAATGATTGCAGCTTTGCGTGCATAAACTTTATCGCCTGTGTACATATAGGCCTCAGCCAGATCTGCAAGTCCTTTACTGATGTAATCCCATTTTTTCCAGACGTAATATCCAATGAAGCGGTGTGCACGACCGTTCTGATCAATGTATCCATATCCATCATCCACACCGTATTTATGCAAAGGGTCGGAAGGATCAGGATGGGCTGTATTGAAAAGCAAGCTTTTATCGCCTTTTGTTACATCAAACTGACCCCGTTCATCAAGTGCACTCGCATAAAATTTACCGAAATCATTCGTGGGAAATACACTTTTGCAGGAAGGACAGGTAAGCTTCCATGGTTTTTCCTCAAATTCAGGTTCATAGGGATAATTGCCGAATTTAAGCACATCCAGCCCGCATTTTAAACAACCTAACACCTTAGGGCCTTTGGCAATACGGTCGAGAGTGACATCGATACCCCGCGGAGTATTCTGTCCGGGTACTAATGACCATATTTCATCATCGCTTTTATTGGCAAAGTTTTGCGCATTATTGATCACAGAGTTTTTCAATTCCTTTGCCCAATCGTACTTATTGCAATTATTCCTGAGGTTTTGAATCTTTTCCTTGGTATAGAATCCACCATACTGCCGCTGTGCAAAACTTAAATGTGAAATTGCAATGAGTGTCAGAATGGTTAAGCAATAGCGGATTATATGTTTCATAGGTTGCGTTTAATAATTGGTATTTCCTGATTGATGTGTAATTATTTGAGTTTATAACTCATTAAATGAGAGCCTGATACAAAGAATATCCGGCCATGGGCATAATCCCCGCCTGCTTTGATCGGTCCCGGAGCGGTAGCGATAAGATTCATTTCGTAGCTTTTTGGTAAAACTTGTACTATAGCTCCCTTAGCAAAAAGTATATAAACTTCATTTCCGGGACCTATAACAAATATCCTAGGACTTTGCTCTGCAGTTGTGGGTCCGAATTCAGAAAAAATATCTTTTGTATGAACAACCTGCTTCTTAGCAGGATCAAAAACAAAGAACTTCCTCTTGTCGGTAATGCCATAAACCAGTCCACCAGGCATCATACGCATCTCACTGTATTCCTGAACTCCCGGAAAAACAACTTCCTGCCAATCGATCTTTTTGCTGCCCATATCCATGATATACATTTGTGCTTCTTTCGCCTTTTTTTCACCTCCGGTTCCCGGGGAAGTTGTCGTTCCTCCCAGGAGTTTGCCGTTTTTAAGAGGAACCAGACTCATACTGCTCTGATCCTTCACTACCATGCTGTCAGTCAGCAGGATTCTGTTTTTCGCCTGGTTATCATAAAGCAGTAATCCACCACCTGTAGCGCCGTATTGTGGGGTACCACCCATGATAATGGTCTTCCCATCGGGATGTGCAATGATGCGGTATGGACGGATTAATTCAGGCGAAACTGTGGTAAGATGAAGCGGGTTTGAACTTTTATCATTCAGTTTAGTTTGAACCCATGGTTTGTACGGATCCCATTCTATCAAATGTCCTCCCGAGTACACTCCAAAATATACCTTTTTGTTCTGGTTCACCAGTGCATTGAATTGCCCTAAAGCATAGCGGTTAACCCATCTGTCTTTTTTAAGGTCATAATTGAAGAAACGCATTGGGAATGCCGTACCCCCAACAATTG
Organism: Sphingobacterium thalpophilum; assembly: GCA_945878525.1. Classification (GTDB taxonomy): domain Bacteria; phylum Bacteroidota; class Bacteroidia; order Sphingobacteriales; family Sphingobacteriaceae; genus Daejeonella; species Daejeonella thalpophilum_B. Next base: position 4,304 of record CAMCTU010000044.1, on the reverse strand, counting down.
TACTGTCCGGAGCCGTACCAATGCCCATTACTATTGCTCCATCACTGGTGTAATCAAAGGAAACTTCTTTTGTTGAATTTGTTTTAGGGTTTTCTGTGATAAGGATGCGATTAACGAGATCCAGATCCTTTAGAACAGTGCCATCAGGGAAATTTCTATGGAATAGACTTTGAGAACCTGTTATGATTTTTACAGGCTTCAGATCATTGTATTCTCCAATCTTTTTGGCCTCACCTTTATAAAGCTCGTACCATTGATCCTTAATTGATTCTAATGCACAACCGTAAACTTTACCATTTTCATCCCGGTAAACTGCGGCAGTGCCCAGTTTTCGTTCATTTTGCGGAAGAATGCCGCTGGTCTTTCCTGTTTGGGGGTCGAAAGCAAGGATCTGGCTTGAGGCATTTCCCAATCCAAAATAGATCCAGCCTGTATCATCAGCGGCGATGCTGCGCTGATATTGACGCCAGTTTTCCTTATTAACATAATTGTAGTCTATCAGCTCCCGTTTCTTCGGATCAAATGCAACAAGTCCACTGTTTGGATAAGTTACAGACCATATTTTGCCATTATCGTCTTCAGTCATCGACATAGCCATTTGCGGCATCGTCTTTTGAGTGAAGGTAAAGGCACGTTTAACTGGATCAAATTCAGTGAAATGATCGCTGAAGTGTGTATAGAATTTATTATCCTTTGATAGTATCGATGAGTAAGGAGTATCCTGCTTCGGATCAAAAGGAATTGGAAATTCCTCGCTCTTTCCGGTCTCAGCATCGATCATTAATAAAGAATACCCCCCTCGATGATCAAAAAGCCATACCAAAACTACATTATTTCCCTTTGCGTCAATGGTAGAAACTACTCCGCGATGATTGCTGATTGGAGAAGCCACACCATGATCAAAAAAGCCATTACCCAGATCTTTTGTAGAGGTTTCTACTGTAAAACCCGTTTTGTCGGGAAGAGGGATGACCCTGACCTGCTTTTGAGAAAAAGCTTCAAGGGAAAGGGCGAAGTAGAGTATAAAAAGGAAAGTGAATTTTATTCTCATAGATAGATTGTGTACGTACCCATAAATGTAGAGTAAATTAATTTATATCTGAAAATGAAAGGAGGTATTTGTTTTATAAGGATTTTATGGGATTCAATCTTATGCTTATTATCTGTCAGTCTATAATGACAGCGGCATAGTTCCAAGATACGAGTCTCAGTATTTAGCATTAAATGGGAGCAGAGTCAATTTATCACAGTTAAGTCATCGTATAGTTATTGGTGATCCCTGGGTTTATCCATCTAAAAAATGTGGGAACAGGAGCACCTCGCAGTGCTTTTGGTTTTAACCTGATATGGGGTAATACATAGGTAAATTTTGATTTGAAATGCTGACAAATCGCAGGATTGACAGTTACATCCACCGGGTTGGTCAATACCCCACAGAATTAATGAATTCTAATCCAAGGATTTAATTTCCTGAGGGATACAAATAGGAGAAAATCTATTTTTTGAAGATTTATCTCCTATTTTTTTGATATGTTTGGAATTGGCTATATCTTAAAATCATGCCCAAGACAAAAATTATCTTACTTTTTTATTTGCTGCTTTTGACTTTAGGCCACTTAAAAGAATTATGATTCAAAAACACTGTCATCCCTAATCCGCCTAGGCGAAGAGGGCACTCACTGAGTTTAGATCAAATTTTAACAAATTAACTAAGGTCTTCAATCTAATAAAACTCACCATACCCAAAAATCATAAACACCAAAAAAGCCAAAGGAATGCCAAGAATCATAAAAATGATTAGCCATGATTCTTTACGTGCAAAATTTAAAGTCCAGCCGATACCTATACGCTTATCAACCCATATTGCAGGATCATTCGGATTATTGTACATAATCCCCCATTTCCAAAATTCATCATGCTCACTGTTGAAATCACTCATGGTCGCACCTTGCTTAAATAAATTCTAATAATAGTCCCTTAGGTAACAAAACAATTCCCTGCTTGTTTCTATCTACTAAAATACTGATATTCAGAAAAGATTGCAAAAACATAATTCAATACCTAAAAAAATCTATACCAGTTCACATGCAAAATTCAACCATTCAAATTAATCGAAAGTCTTTGAAGTTTGGCCTAATAATCCTATTCGGAACTTTTCTAATTTCCTGCGACAAATCTGGCTTTGATGATTTATCCGTCAAAGGCTTGAAAGAACCTGTTGAAATTATCCGGGATGAATGGGGAGTAAACCATATTTATGCAAAAAACCAACATGATCTGTTTTTTGCACAGGGTTATTCCGCAGCCAAAGACCGCCTGTTTCAGTTTGAAATATGGCGAAGACAGGCAACAGGAACTGTCGCTGAAATACTCGGTGAACGTGAAGTAAAGCGGGATATAGGTTCCCGTTTATTCAAATTCAGAGGGGACATTAAACAGGAAATGAATCATTATCACAAAGATGGTGAAGAGATCATTAGCGCTTACAGTGATGGGGTAAATGCGTATATCGAGGAAATCCTTAAAACACCCGAAAAACTACCCATAGAATTTAAAATCCTAAACATAAAACCGGGTAAATGGACCCCTGAGGTCGTGATCTCCCGGCACCAGGGTTTACTAGGAAATATTGGAGTGGAATTGAAAACCGGCCGCGCAGTAGCCCGTCTGGGTTCAGAAAAAGTGAAAGAGCTTTCCTCATTTCATCCGCAAGTACCTGATATAGAAATTGATCCAGCCATTAATAAAGAATTATTATTTGATGACATCTTGGAATTATATGATGCCTTTCGTGCTACATTAAAATTTGAACCAGAAGATATTAAGGCCGAATATCGGGGAGATAAGAAACTTACCTTAAATCTGGACATGCTCCCTGCAGATGAATCAAAAGAAGATAAGCTATCCATAGGCAGCAATAACTGGGTAGTTCGCGGAGATAAAATGGCCGAGGGTGCAGCCTTTATGGCCAATGATCCGCATCGTACGATATCTGTTCCTTCCCTGCGTTACATGAGTCATCTGGTTGCACCTGGTTGGAATGTAGTGGGTGGAGGTGAGCCAGAAATTCCGGGCATTTCAATCGGACATAATGAATATGGAGCATGGGGTTTAACCATTTTCGGAACCGATAGCGAGGATCTGTACGTTTATGATTTAAACCCCAATAATCTATATCAATATAAATACCGAGGGAAATGGGAGAACATGAAAGTGATAAAGGAAACAATTAAAGTAAAAGGGAAATCTGATAGAACAGTTGATTTGCTTTATACCCGGCATGGTCCGGTCAGCTATGTAGACAGCCTGGATAAAAAAGCCTATGCAGTCCGCTGCGGATGGCTAGAACCTGGCGCAGCACCTTATCTGGCATCCTTAAGAATGGATCAGGCCAAAACCTGGGAAGAATTCCGCGAAGCATGCTCATATAGTCATATCCCCAGTCTGAATATGGTTTGGGCTGACAGGAAAGGAAATATCGGGTGGCAGGTAGTTGGTTATCAACCTATTAGAAAAAATTTCAGCGGACTAGTACCTGTCCCGGGTGATGGTCGTTTTGAATGGGAAGGCCGTTTACCAATTAAAGAACGTCCGCACAACTTTAACCCCGCAAAAGGATTTTTTGCAACTGCCAATCAGAATCTGACACCTGAAAACTTTGATCGCTGGGATGCAACCGGATTCTCCTGGGCAGATCCTTTCCGCGGAAACCGCATCAATGAGGTTTTAGGTACAGATAAAAAGTTAAGTATGAATGATATGAAAGCCCTGCAGGTGGATTATCTGTCTATCCCTGCCAGAACGATCAGTCCTCTGCTCAACAATTTATCATTACAAGGAAAAGAAGCAGCAGCAAGAGAACAACTCAAAACCTGGGATTTTAAGTTAAACCCGAATTCCATTGAAGCCACAATCTATGTAGCCTGGGAAAGTCAAATCAAAAGAATGGCTGCGGAGCGGTTTATTCCTGAATCAGTTAAAGACTTACTTTCTCTACAGACCAGCAAAATAATCGACTGGATCTTGAATCCGGATAAAAAATTCGGTTCAAATCCGATTGCTGGGCGTGATCGTTTTTTAGCTGAAGCATTTAGTGCCGGGTTAAAAGATCTGGAAGAAAAACTAGGCCCCGACAGAAGCAAATGGCAATACGGACAGGAAAAATATAAGCATACATACATGGCTCATGCATTGGGTCAGCTCGTAAAGGACAGTATAAAAGCTCAGCTTGATCTGGGTCCGCTACCTCGTGGGGGCTATGGCGATACACCGGGATCAACCAGCGGGAATTTACGTCAAAATGC
>CAMCTU010000043.1 GCA_945878525.1 Sphingobacterium thalpophilum | reverse complement strand
CAAGAATTATTTCTTTTGGATAATCCATTTTGTAACCTGCCAAATTCAAGTTGTTTTCAAGTCGATTCCAAACCTTATCTTCAATTTCTTCAATTCTTGTCTCAACAGTTTCTTTTCCTTTAATCTTACTCGCAAAAGGCATATAAATTGACCTTCCATAGTATAGAAAGACAATTATAATTACAATAATTCCTAATATTAAAATAAGTTTTCTCGTCATCGTTTTTTCAAATGCTACTTAACGGTTTCGGGCTTTGCGTTCGGGCGGGTTTCGGAGCACAAAACTTAAATTTATTACTAAAGTTCAATAGTAGCACAAAGCTTTGAGTTTGTATGTCAGCCCGCCTGATGCTAAGCCCGTGTTAGTGGCTGGCATTTTTTTGTGTAAAGTATCTTCTTTTTTAATGTAATTTTAGCTTTGATTTCATGTGTTATCCGTCACTGAAGTACGATTATTATACTTTTTCTAAAAGTCTATAGTATATGATGCTGACTTACCTTTTCCAGTAACTTTTAAAGCAAAAGGTTCTTCATTCTTTGAAACGTGAATTTCGATAGTGGGATCACCACCTATATAATCTCCTATTTGAACTTCGCACTTAAAACCTCTAATCAAAGGACCGAATGTTTGATTCCAGCTCCTTGTCTGATAACCGCTATTAGAATATTTCCCCTGAGGTGTAGTCGCTGTCCAATTACTAAAACGACCATAAGTTCCGTTACCATATATTTCATACTTCACGTAGTAGTTGTCGTTTTTCCCTGTGTCATTATGTTTGTTCTCTTTTTTACAAAAAGAAAAGGTAGAAACGGTTAATACACTTACTATAATTAGCAGCATATGCAAAATTCCTTTTTTTAGAAAATATGATTTCATCTTGTTCTTGCGTGTTTTTTTGTAGTTAACTCTTTTATAATGGCACTGTCGCACTGCTTGCCACTAACGGTTTCGGGCTTGGCGAAGGTGGCGATTTTCACCACAAATGTTGATGCGGAGACGCAAACTTTGATTAACCACAAATGTGTCTGCGGAGTACTGAACCGCCACTTTTGCCAAACCCGTGTTATGCCTTCGCCCTTTATTCTGTCAGCCAATTTAGTGCCTCTTGGGTTATTCCGTTATACCAGTCTACTTCGTTGTCTGTCGAGTTTGCTAATTCGTTTGATCGTTCAAAAAATCTTTGTACGTGTCTTGGTTCAGGAACATAATTTGCGTTGTAGGAATCTTCAACCATTTTTCTGAAAACACTTAATGGTAATGGTACAATTGTAGAAGTTCCTCCGTAAAATTGAATATTCATTTTATGCAATGCGTAAAAATGTGCTTTGCAAGAATCATTTATGTTCGGAGCAATGAATAAACAGTAAGCAGGTTTTTCTGTTTCTCTTTTGAATTTTGCAAGGTGTCTTGTTACAGGTTCTCCCTCTGTTTCATATTGTTTTTGTCCGCTTTGCATTGTTACTTCTACTGTTAAGCCAAAGTCTTCATAATCACAAACAATGTCAGCCATATTACCTTGTGCTGTTGACATTGGATTACCAAAATCATCAAACTTCAAGTTCGCTTTAATATTACCTCCGTCCAACATTGTCATTGCACGCCAAGTATTCCACTCTAACATCAATGGTGTGTCGTAAAGAGATTTTGCTATTATTTGGTCAAATGTTGAGCTTATGTCCTCAAATTGTCGATAATCTTTAATTGCAGTTACTTGTTCTGTAATTAGCTGTTCTTTTCTTCTTTCAAGTTCGTCTGCAAAAATATCTTTAAGTTCAAGCAATGTTGTGCTTGCTGAAATTTGAACTTGTGGAAACTCTGTTCTAATTCTTAGTTCAAGTAATTCTCTGTTATCCGTAAATAAAGTTGGTAACTGTGGATTTCCAAGATAAGCAACATACTGTCCTTCATTATCAATAAAGCAAGGTTCTCTATCTGTATTTTGCAAGAAGTAATCAACCTCTTGAATTTTTTCTGGCACTATAGAAATTGATTTTCCAATTTGCGAAATGTTTACAAGTGCTGTCGCTCTTAAATAACGAACACAAGCATCAGCGTAATCTCGCATATTGCTTGATTTTGTTTTCAAAAACTTTGCAATTGAGCCATCATTTGTTTGTCGAGTTCGTGTGTTGCCTGAAGTTATGTCTGAGCTATAAATTTCTCTTAATTCTCTATCTAAATATTCTGCTCGAAATCTTTTGTAATTTCCTTCATTTTGTGCTTTTGCTATTCTGAATTGATTAATCTTTTCAACAATTGTTTCAAATTCTCTAAAATCAACTAATTGCAAACCGAAAATCATTAACTCATCAAATTTTAATGAGCCAAAGTGTCTCACTAGACGGAATAATTCAAGATATGGTTTCACCAAAAATTCAGCTGAATTTTCAGAGGGCTTGTGATATGGAGAAGGTACTTGAAACTTTAGCAATTGACGTAAAAATATTTCCTCTTTTCGTCTTGAGTTTACTAATTCTTCACCTGCTGGAGTTAGTTGAATTGTTGGAGATAGAATTACAAAACCAAGAGCTTTTGGAGCTCGGTTAATTCTGTCTCTTGCACTAAATGCTGGGTCATTTGCACCTTCGCCATTAAAAAAGTTTTCCTCTTTTAATAACTCCATAAAGGCTCTTTGTGTTTCTGTATTCCATTGTTGTCCTGAGAAATGGGTGTTTAATAACCCAATTTCAGGAATCATTTTAGCTGGTGTTCTTGGGGAAGTGGTAACGAAAATTACTTTGCTGTCTATTCTTGCCATAATATTTTATAGTGCTAATTCTTTTTCAAATTCTAATTGTGGAAAATGTTTTTTAGCAACGTTACCGTAATTTGAAATCAAGATATGACTTGCTTCTGATTTAAATCTATTTCTGATATTCACTGCATAAGATTTTCCGTATTCGTCAACAATCATTTCGCCATATAATTTTTCAGTTAATGGCGTTCGACCAATAACCATAAGTGCTTTACATTTAAGTTGTTTATACTGATTGGCTAACTCAATGTGATTTCTTTCATTAAATCCGTCCTTATGTTCAACATTTCCATAGTCGGAAAATACACAATCATACGGTGGGTCTAAAAACATAAAATCATCTTTATCTGCCATTCTGAATATTTCTGAATAATCAAGATTGTAAATTTCTGTTTTAGCAAGTAAGTTATTATGTGCTTTAGTCACCAAAGAAGTATTTAAGTTAGCATATCTTCCGTATGGTACATTAAATTCTCCTTTTGAGTTATATCGAATCATTCCTGAATATGCTGTTTTATTAATGAAGAAATAAAGCAAAGCTTCTGAATACTTTTTTTCGGTCAAATCGTTGAACATATTTCTGATTTGGTAATAGAGTGGTTCGTTTTCATCATCTACACGTTCATTAGGCGTTATGCTTTTCAGCTCTTCAAACTTTTTGCGATTTATCGCATAAAGTTTTTCGATTTCGGATAATTCAGTTTTGAGTAGTTCAAAATTGTCTTTTACGCCTAAATAAAATGAAATTAGTTTTGAGTTAATGTCGTTAATGATTGCTTTTTTCGGTTCTAAATGAAAAAATAATGCACCACCACCAAAAAATGGTTCAATATATCTCCCGCTAAAATGCGGAATATGATTAATCAAATGGGGAATTTCTTTTGATTTTCCTCCTCTGTATTTTACAAGTGGTTTCATATTTTGGCAGTTTTTCGTTTATATTCAACAATGCTTTCTGCAACTACATTTAAAATTTGTGTTGCTTCATCTTCTTCGGCAATAATGTCATAAACTTTGTCTGCCGACCATAAACGAATCAACTCTTTTGAGTCAACTTCAAGTAATTCTGAAAGAATGAATACTTGTTCTCTTTTTGCTCGTCTGTCGCCTTTTTCAATTTTACAGTATGTTGCTGTGTCAATTTCTAACGCAGAAGCTAACTGTCGTTGAGGCATTTGTTTTTCCTCTCGAATTGTCTTTATTCTATTTCCAAAGATTGTTGACATAATTTAGTCTTGACATTATTTGGCAAATATAATTGTTTTTTCTTTCTGTCGTCATTTTATTTTTTGCACGGTCGTCTTTTAGGGTGAGGCATAACGTTTTGCAGATTGGCGATGGGCGGGCTTTTCATCACAAAAGTTAGTTCGGAGAACTGAACTTTCGGCTACCACAAAACTGTCAAGCGGAGACGGAACCCCGCCTATTGCCAATGTGCTGTTAGCACCTGGCGTTCTGTCCTCCGCTGATATTTGTTGCCTTGCTGTCAAAATTGCTCTTCGTTTTGTCCGCCAATATTATGCTTCATTTTTTGTCCCATACTGCTTGTAACATAGCCCGCAACGCTTTCTTCTTTTCGTTGTCCGTTGGATAAGTAGTCAACATTTATCGAGCAGTCACCTGTAATGTCAACCCAAACAGTTTCACTTTCTCCAACTTCTAATTTGTCAATGTGTCCACCGCCACAACCAACTATGTTTATGTTTGTCAAAGTTGTCTGTGTTGAGTTTGTAAATGTGATTCTCATTGTGCCAAGTAGTATAATTGCAACCCAACAATAAAAAAGCATCACAGGAATATTAAGCAACATAAGTCCGCAAGTCGCAAGTAGTTTTTTTCTATTGTCTTTGTCCTTGTTAGCATTAACTAAAATTGAGATTAGTATTCCAATGTTTATTAGTCCTGTCAATGCGATAAAACCATAGCCAAGAAAAAGTAATTCAAACGAAGAAGTCAGGAAGTAAAGACCGAAAACACCTGTCCCAAGCAAGAATGAAATTAATGCTGTTTGTCGTCCGAGTTTTATGTTTCGTTCTGTCGTCATACGCTTGGTGCTAACTCTTAAATATACGCAACTTCTAATTTGCCAATTATCTAAAGGCCTATAATTTAATATTTTAACTCCAAATACACAAAAAAACGCATTGCGTTTTTTTGTGTATTCGTGTCGCTTTTTATAAGGATTCAAAAAAAGAAAAGGTGTATTATAAATTGTCTAATGGACTAATTATTTTTCTAAGGCTCTTGTTGCTCACCTCGGTATATATAAAAGTGGTTTTAATGTCGTTGTGTCCTAACAATTCTTGAATAAACCGAATGTCGGTGCCTTGTTCTAATAAATGGGTCGCAAAGCTGTGTCGCAAGCTGTGTATGCCTACAGTTTTGTTGATTTTTGCTTTTAACAAAGCATTTTTAAAAACTTGTTGCGCACTTCGGCTGCTGTATTGTCCGCCGTATTGCCCTTCAAATAAATATACCAAGGGTTTGTAGGCTATAAAATAGGTGCGGAGTTGTGGCAAAATACTTTCGGGCAAATTCACATAACGGTCTTTTTTACCTTTAGCCCGTTCGATAAAAACTTGCATTGCTTTGCTGTCGATGTCCTTTATTTTTAGATTTACAATTTCAGAAACACGCAATCCCAAACCATAACACAGCTTGAGCATCGTGTTGTGCTTTAAATTTGGCGTGGCATCAAACAGCTTTTTTATATCGGCTGGCGCAATCACTTTTGGGAGTTTTAAAGCTTTTTTGGGACGAGGAATTTCGAGTAGAAAGCGCTCTCTTTTTAACACCTGCTCATAATAAAATTTGATGGCATTAATGCGACTATGTAAAGTGGCTTCGGATAATTTCAGTGTGTTGATGCAATATAAAATATATTCGCGAATGTCTTCTAACGTGCAATTTTGGGCTTCAATTGCTTTAATATAACATAAATAAATACCAAATTCGTTGCGATAGGTTTTAAGGGTATTCTGGCTGTATCCCTTGAGCTGAATTTGCTCTATAAAGCGCTGCAAAACCAATTGATTGACTTCTTGGATTTGTGATAAGGCCGATTTTCCCTCAGCAATCGAAATGTTAAACCGAATCCGGTTTTCTTCTGTATCCGGAATATGCCAAACGCCAAGGGTCTGACTCCAAGTGGCTCCTTCAAGTTTTTTTATTCGGGCAATCAATTCCGTATTTTTTTCAAAATACACCGCAATTCTATTCGCATTTCTGTGCCTGATTAACGTGGCTTCCCACTTTAGTTGTTTCATTATTTTTCCTTCCTTTTTACGAGCAGCATCTCCTCCTTATTTAGGGGTAAAAAACCATAGTCATAACAAAAAAAATAGGTATTCCCATTTTGTGCTTGATGCATGTGGGTATGATAATCGGGGTTAAAGCCATGGCGCAGGAGTACGTCTTTTTTTATGCGGATTTTCTCACCGGTACAGATTTTGGAAAGTACGCTATGGTTTTTTCGCAAAATGCTATTTACTGGTCGTATACAACATTGCTGCCCCGCTTTCATGCGGTTATTGAAATTACTGCGACATTGATCATCGCAAAACTTCTTGTCGCTACGGCCCCTCAAAGTTTCATTACAGTCTAAACATGATTTTTCCATATGATTGTATTTTGATTCATTGAATGTACAATTAGTCCGGTAAATCGGATATAAACGTATGCATCCGTTTATCCTGCGGTTAATTTCTATCCTTGTTCTCAACTTTGTGGTGTCATAACCGGGTGGTATGACCTATTTTTTATTCAATTAAATTTAAGAAGATGAGTAATCTGAGAAACAGTGTGCGTCTGATGGGATTTTTAGGAAATGAACCGGAAGTAAAATCCATCGGCGAGAAAAAGAAAGTGGCCAGGGTATCTATCGCCACAAACGACTCCTACAAAAATGATAAAGGAGAGAAAATTGAAGAAACACAATGGCATAATCTGGTGCTATGGGACCGGCTAGCGAACCTGGCGGAGAGCTACCTGCATAAGGGTTCTGAGATCTGCATCGAAGGCAAACTAAATAGTCGTTCATACGTGGACAAAGAAGGAGCCAAACGCTATATTACCGAGGTGATTGTGCACGATGTGCAGATGTTGGGGAAAAAGGGAGCTACGGCCGAAGATTAGATCCCTCCTGCGTCGGGATGACAATAGTGTTGGGATGACAATAGCTTTGGGATGACATTAGTGTTAAGATGACAATAGCTTTGGGATGACAATAGTGTCGGGATGAAAATAGCCTCGGTATCACAATAGCTTTAGGATGACATTAGTGTTAGGATGACAATAGCTTTGGGATTACAATAGTGTCGGGATGAAAATAGCCCCGGTATTACAATAGCTTTGGGATGAAAATAGTGTTAGGATTACAATAGTGTCGGGATGACAATAGTGTTGGGAAGACAGCAGGTTGGGACTAAACCTGATTGGGATGTCGATAGTCTCGGGTTTGGTATAGAATCTGGATAATGTATTTGTCGCAGGGACTTAGGATTTACATGGCAGCATGATCTGGATGACAATACGATCGGGTTGATTCTGTAAGCAATCTAAGTTGGGATGGATGAGAATATATGGTTCTGCTCAAGAATTTAAGGTTCTTTTTGTTCTTGATAATAGTGTATTATTCCCATATCCGGATGAATTCGCAAATGAATTACTGGGTAAAAGGCCGGGAGTGGGAGATTGGGGCTCTTGCTTCTGGCTTCCAGCTTTTATCTTTGCAGCTGATTAGAAAGATGCAATTTTTTCTGTAATCTTTTTAAAGTTTGTTGTGAGTAATTAAAATCCTAAAATTTATAATTTCAGCTTTTAACTTTCTGCTAGGCTAAAATTTCTTTAACTAAGTCTAATTCTAATGGTTTAGTTAAAAATCCTTTCACCATTTCGTAGCTTTTAAAATGTATGATATCAGTATTCATAGCCGAAGAACTCAAAATATAAATACCGGCATTTAGAATGATAAATAAATGATTGATCCTAATTCCTGCTAAAATGAATATTTGAATTTTAATGCAAACTTGGTTAAGGTATTAGATCCTTTTAATTTCAACTTTTTACAAATATTATATCTATGATTCTCTACAGTTCTGGTACTGATGCTTAAGTCTTGACTTATTTGAGATGAGGTCATACCTTTACCGATCATTTTTAAGATTTTACTTTCCATTTTCGACAAATTTTTTATTTCCGATAATGATAAATGCTCATCGGCTGAACTAAATGAAATTGAATCTTGAATTGTTTTATCAAAAGATTTATTTTCTTTTATTTGGGATAAACGCTCAATTCTTTTCTGAATTGAATTGAACAATTCTTCAAAAGTAAATGGCTTGATTATATAATCGTCTGCACCCGCTAACATCCCGGTTCTGAGGTCTGATTTATCCGCCCTGGCAGTCAGGAAAATAAATGGAACATGATCATACCGTACATCCGTTCTGATCTGCTTTAATAATTGTAATCCATTCATTAAAGGCATAGAGACATCACAAATAATGACATCCGGATTAGTTTTTTTTAGTACAAAATCTGCCTCCAGACCATTTTTAGCCTGAATAACCATGAATTTTTTAATTTCCAAAAATTGAGCAATAACTTCTCTTAATGTTGAATCATCCTCAACTAATAAGACTTTAATTTTATTATGATTCATGTACTTTATAGATAAGGGAATTTCGCTTTAAAGGTTGAACCTTTATCCACAATGCTCTTGAAGGATATGCCACCATTGTGCATTTCTACAAATTTCTTTACGATAACTAAACCAAGACCAGTTCCTTGTATATTTTCAACATTATTGGCTCTAAAAAATGAGTTGAATATATTTTTTTGCTGGTCTTTGGGAATTCCAATTCCATAATCTTTAACTTGAATTGTAAAAGAATTTTTTTCGTACTGAAGTTTCACTTCAGGCTCAGACTTGCCAATTGAATATTTTAACGCATTGCTAATTAAATTGATTAGAACCTGACTCATTAATAATTCATCAATTTTACTTTTACGCTTTTTACCACTTCTGTTGAAAATAATCCCACTGTTGTACAATGTATTTCCAAAATATTCACTTATAACATTCTGGATAAAATCTTCTATATCAGTTTCTTTTTTGTTTAAATCAAATTTACCCAGGTTTATGGTACTTACGGTTAATAGATTTGATAGGATAGTTGATAAGCGTGAAATCTGATACTCGATTTTTCCGATGAGTTTTTCAATTTTTTCTTTCGGAACTTCACCATTGTTGACGAATAGCTTAATTAATTCTGCACTTGATTGTATACCAGCCAGTGGAGTTCTTATTTCGTGTGAGGCAATACTTACAAACTGGCTTTTTAATTCATTTAACTCTTTCTCCTTTTGAAGGTTGTTTTTTATATCTTCTTCTACTTTCTTTAATTGGGTAATGTCATTTTCAACTGAAATGAAATTGACTAATTCACCTTCTTCATTAAATATAGGTGTGATATTGATCTGCATCCAGTATTTCCGTCCTGTTTTGCTGTATTTAAGAACCTCAGCAGAAAAGCCTTCTTTATTCTTTAAAAGTTTAAAGCTCTTTTTTAACGCTTTTTTATCAGTTTCTGGTCCATGAAGTAAGCTTAGGTCTTTCCCTATGGCATCATCGAGTGTATAACCAGTTACATCAGTAAATGCTTTATTTACCCATTGTATCCTGATCTGTGAATCAGTGATAATAACAACACTGCGGGTGTTATCAGTCACTATAGCAGCTCTTTCAAGTCTAATTTTCTGGTTTCTTTCTTCAGTTTTATCTCTGCAAATGCAAATCAAGCCATTGTCCGCAAGACTTGTAAGGGTAATTTCCTGGTATATGGATTCCCCGTTTATTAGTTTCCCTCTGGTTTCGCCAGCCCAGCTTCCGTTTGCCATTATTTGAGGAAATATTTTATTCTTCAGGCGTTCTATTTCCGTATCCTCATACAACATCTCCCAGGAATTTCCCAGAAAATCTTTTTCGTCCTGATATCCAAACATTTTGATATGGGCCTTATTCACGTAAATATACTTACCATTTTTATCTAACAGGCCTATCCCGTCCATGGCGTCTTTTACGGCAAGGCTCATTTTGTCCAGATCAGCCTCCATATTCTTCACCGAAGTGATATCTAGACCATAACCCAGTACCCATTTTACTTGTCCATTCGAATCCAATACAGGTTGAAATATTCCCAAATGAAACTTAGTCCCCTCACTTGTCTCAAATCGTTCTTCAACTGAAGTTTGCTTTCCTGAAAGAAGCATTTTGTTGAAGGATATTCTTCTGTTGATAGCTATATGTATTGGCTTATTCCTGTAATTGCAATACTCAAAATCATCTTTACCCTTAAACCAATATTTCATGTGATCATCTTTGCAAGCATTCTTGTTCAGGAAAAGGTACCGGTGGTTAAGATCCCACATCGCAATGTACGCAGGTATAGTGTCCAGGATATTTTCTCCCAGCCCATTGATATTATTCAAAGTGCCAAATAATGTATCTTTAACAATAGATTCAATTTTGATACATATCAAATCTGATTTTTTGTTTAAACCCATTGAAATGAGATTCAGGTTCATACTTCCTGATTCTTTTTCTGAAATTAATATGCTGGAATTTGTTTTTTTGTTAAATAGTCCATTAAGCCATTTCTTCAGAATTTCAATCCCTTTTCTACGTATAAAAACATCATTGAAATCAAGATCACTTTCAGTAAAATAATCCTGGAGTTTAAGCTGCTGATCGAAGTTAGCAAACGCAATAAGATGTAAATTTTTTGAATTAGAACCAATAACTTGCTGATTGATTAAGTATGCTTTATAAGTCTTTAAGTTAGTGGGAGTATACTCAGTTACCACATTGATTACTTCGCCTGTTGAAGCGAATTCCGGGTAAAATTCTACCTTCAGGAATTTTTTTCGGCCATGTTGATGCGGTATGATAAGACTAAGCGCCAGACCTGTGTTTCGAACTTTTTCAATACTTGACTTGAAGGTTTGAATATCTTCTTCGAGCAGATTCTCAACTAAAAGGTGATCGTTGAAGTTTTCGATTTCCATATTTGATCCTGAGTGTATCAT
This sequence comes from Sphingobacterium thalpophilum, assembly GCA_945878525.1. Lineage (GTDB taxonomy): Bacteria > Bacteroidota > Bacteroidia > Sphingobacteriales > Sphingobacteriaceae > Daejeonella > Daejeonella thalpophilum_B. The sequence goes on along the minus strand of CAMCTU010000043.1, from coordinate 8,297 downwards.
TCATTAAATGATAGTTTTGAAAATCTAAAATAGAGGATACAGCTTATCCTGACACAATAATAAATACAAGATACTCAATTATCCCTTTGATGTTTTTTTTGATTATGAAAACTTACTAAAGTACTTAATCTGAATTTGTTTTGAGAACTGTTTTTATTCAGGGGGATTTGTAATAGTTAATTTTGTGAGCCAGGGCATAGGTTCCATTAATTCAGTACCTGAAAACAAAGTGTCTCTGTACTTATTTTAAATTATTGAATAACGCGGATGCACTAATAAAGAGTAATTAGGATATCTAAAATACCCTGAAGTAGAGTTAGCGTTTATTCGAATTCAGGTGCGATAAATTAAAATTAATCAAATGATTTTAAGGATAAAATTCGGGTTGTTTATGAGATAATTATTGCATTGTTAGGAGCTTATCTCACTAAATATCATCAAGCATTATTTTGATAATCCCGATAGCATATTTAGTTAAATCCTCTAAAATCCTCCCTTTCATACACCCCGGGTCTTGCATGGTCAGCTTCTTTAAAGCTTAAATTCACTTTGCTTATTCCCTCAAGTTCGGTCAGCGAGAAGGTAAGCTCTGCAAGATAAGCACGGGCACCTACGGTTCCTGATTCACGGGTAAGATAATCCGCATCCTCAATTTTAAGGAAAACGATATTGCCTTCCTGCTTCACCCATTCCAGCTTAATTTGAGGGTATTTGTAATTCAAAGCATCAATGATATCCAGATAGCTCAAATTAGTCATATTTGCTGCCGGATTTCGTTTGATCTCCATCATGTGGGTGCTATCGTTGAGGGTAGCTTCCCAGGGTACAACAAGTGTTTTACTTTGATCAGCTATTGCTGCCGAATCTACAGCCGTTTCCTCAAGGGATTTTTTCGATGAATCACTCTGGCAGGATGCTACTAAAAGCACTGCAATGAAAGCGATATAATTTGCTGTTTTCATTTTCAATAATTTAAGGTGTGCTATGTGCCACAGGTATAATCTTTCCGTTAAAAAATTTATGTCCGCTTAAGGCAAAATCAGCAATGTATTTACCCATTTCGAAGGCCATGACAGGCGATTGATAATCGGGGAAAGCTTTTTCAAGCATTTCGGTTTGCGCTGATCCTAATGCCAGACAATTAACAGCAATTTCCAGGCCAGAAAGCTCTGCAGCCAGACATTCGCTAAGGGTATGTAAGGCGGCTTTACTCGCCGAATAGGCCGATAAACCTGAAAATTTCTGACTTCCCTGAAATCCGCCCATGCTACCGATGTTAACAATATGACTTTTAACAGGCATCAGAGGCACAATCTTTTGAATCATTTTAACATGCCCCAGGAGATTATTCTGAAGCATTTCTGCAAAATCAAGCTGGGATAACTCCATAAATGGCTTGTTGATAAGCGAACCGGCATTGTTGATCAGGATATCTACATAACCCAACTTGTCTTTGATGAATGGAATCAGATCATTTTCATAATCATCATGAACGATATCAAATTTAGCTATATGAAGTATGCAACCCGGGTTTAAGGCATAGGCAATTTCCTGCAATTTGTATAATTTATCTTCAGATCTTGCCAGGGCGATTACTTTGTGATTCCCGCTTCCAATTAGTTCGAGAGCAGCTTCAAACCCTACACCACTGCTGGCACCGCTAATAACAATATTCATAGATTGATTTTTTCTTAAATACCCTGTAAATGATGAGCTTTACTGATGAGATAAAATCCATTTTGGATTAGTTTCTTCAGTTCAGTTTCGTTAGAGGCTTTCATCTCCAGGTGTATCCTGATTTCCTGAGCTAAATCCCTAAATATATTTTCAAGTTCTAATATCTCTAAAATTTCCATAGCACAGAGCCAGTCATCCCGAAATTGTTCTTTTAACTCTGACCAGATTTCTCTCAATCGTTCAAAATTATTTTTTGTTTCACGGCATATACGCACTTGCCTGAACAAGTCATGATAGTGTTTTTGATGTACGGTGTATTCAGGATGAAAAGTTTCAATTTTTGCTTTTAGGACAATTTCTTCAAAGGCATCCTTATCTGCCGCTCCACTATAAACCGAAACAATTTCCGCTCCAACAGCCATATCATAAACACCCCATGATGGTTCAAAATATACATTTCCATGCTCATCTTTAAGCGTACATTCGGTAAAACTGATCAGTATCATTTTAGAATTCCGCTTCAAAATTGAACTGACCATGCCTGTAAGACTTAAATCACCAATGAAGTTTAATTCGATCCGGTTTCCTGGAATTATGCCCAGTTTTTCAAGTTCTCCATCATCAGCATCTTCAAGAGCCTTGCCAAAGTTTTTTATTCGACCAACAGGAGAAGAAAAGCCATCGCTGTGAGTTTGTTTTCCATGACCTTCAAGTTGTTTATTGTCATAGGATAAGGCGGTGCTTCCATCAGTTTTCAGGAATAGCAATTCATCGTTTTTATCCATGCGCAGATCAGAAAAAACTCCGCTGACCTGCAAGCCCGAACTGTAAACTGCAGTACAGGTATTTCTGCACTCAATCGCCTTTAAAATACTTTCTGACCCACCTTTTCGAAATGCCATAGTATCTGCAAAATTCTCCAGAACCTGGGTCAGGTTTTTAAAATTGGGCGTTACAAATAACTGAGGCTGCGGTTTGGTAATGTCAAAGGGCACATTGACAGCATCTGAAGTGTACCAGTATTTTTTTACTGAAGGATCCATACAACTCTTACTTTCTCCAATGGAAGAGAGGAGGCCGGCACCATAAATTTTGGGGTTTTCGAGGCTTCCAATCATGCCATATTCCACTGTCCACCAGTGCAGGCGACTCAGTAATGCCATTTCAGAAGGATTTCCAAGGTTTTTCTGACAAAATAAGACTCGCTTTTCCGCATTTTTCAAAGTTAATGGATCCGGGTCGGGCATTTCTTTTAAAATTGACAACTGCCTGATCGCTTCATAAAGTTCAAAATCTTTAGAGGAATACATGGCCTTTGCACCAATCGATCCAAAATAGCTCAGGTATTGATGGTAATCGGTATCGCTAATAATAGGGGCATGACCTGCCGATTCATGTATAATATCCGGAGCAGGTGTGTACTCAATATGATGCAATTGCCTGATATCTGCTGCTATGACCAATACTTTATAGGATTGATATTCCATAAATGCAGCCGGTGGAATAAAGCCATCGACTGTCACGGCACCCCAGCCAATTTTTTGGAGAGCATCGTTCATTTCCTGAAGATCTGGTATTTTTTCAATACTCAATCCGGCTGCTTCAAGTCCAGGTATATAGGGGTAATAGGCAATATCCTTCAAAAAATGATAATTCTGACGCATAACAAAGCGCCATATCGCCTGATCAACAGCTGTGTAATGTTCATAGTGTTGCTCAATAATAAATTGCTTCAGATGCTCAGGTAGTTTTCTTACCTGAGGATTGTTAAAATCATTAAAGTTACTCATCATTGGTTAGAGGAAACAATTGCTCTAATTTATTAATTTTTTTGAAGCCTACTTCTATTCATAGTTTGATTTTTGTAAGAATGAATAGGGTATTTTTGTATTTTTGCTTTGCAAATGGGAACAAAAAAGCGAATTCTGATTACAGGTGCTGCGGGTTTTATTGGAAGCAATCTGATTCACAGATTGTTGCAAAGTGGGATTTATCAGCTGGTAGGAATAGACAATTTCGATAATTTTTATAGCAGGGAACAGAAGGAAAAGAATTTAGCACCATGTATTTCTCATCCTGATTTTCAATTTTTTGAAGGGGATATTTGCAATGGGAAAGATCTCCTTGCTTTAGGCGATTTTGACGTGATTGTGCATCTAGCCGCTAAAGCAGGAGTGAGGCCCAGTATCCTGAATCCAGTTTTATATCAGCAGGTGAATGTCGATGGCACTCAAAACCTGCTTGAGTTTGCAAAGCAAAAGAATATCAGGCAATTCATTTTTGCCTCATCAAGCAGCGTATATGGAATCAATGAAAATATTCCATGGAATGAGGAGGAACAGCTAAAACCGATCAGTCCATATGCTTCAACCAAACTATCCTGTGAAATGCTGGGGCATGTTTACAGTCATTTATACGGAATACGATTTCTAGCTCTTCGTTTTTTTACAGTTTATGGTCCGGCGCAGCGACCGGATCTTGCTATTCATAAGTTCTTTCATTCTATTTCTGAAGGAAAGGCTATTCCAGTCTTTGGAGATGGCTCAAGCAGCAGGGATTATACTTTTGTTGAAGATACAATACAGGGTATTGAGGCCGCCATTACGTATGATCAGTCTGATTTTGAGATCATTAATCTGGGAAATCATCAGACAGTAACTTTATCTGAATTAATTACTGCCATTGAAAAGATCATTGGAAAAAAAGCCATTATAGATCGCCAGCCTCAACAAGCTGGTGACGTTCCACAAACCTATGCAGATATTAGCAAGGCAAAGAGATTATTGAATTATCAACCTTTAACCAATCTTGAAACTGGCCTCAACAGATTCTACGAGTGGTACAAACTACGATAGCCGCTTAATCCTTGAACACTTCCTTTATGAAGATTATTTTCTTGCTAGTTTAGGATAAGGAGTATTATATCCTTTTACTGAATACCATAAAATAAGGTTCAAAGTATCCTCATTCGCCATATCAAGCTCATCAAGTGACATTTCCATTGATTTTTGAGCCCAAAATTTCTTCTTGCCGGATAAAGCTGAAAGTTTTGGATTCATTTCATCGAGTGGAATCTGATTAGGCAATACCTTGTAAGGCCTGAAGTCGGGTTTATTGGTGAAACAATCGGTCATTGGATTAGCAATCATATCAAACTGGCTCATTGGTGGCAGCCCCAAAATCAATTCAATTGTTCTTAAAATGCTGTTTTGATTATACTGGGTGTTGACTACTGCCCCCCGCTTGGTATACGGACTGATGCAAAGTGCTACTGTACGGCGTCCATCAATATGATCCAGGCCAGCCTGCGGATCATCTTCAATAACGAAGATTGCAGTTTCTTTCCAGAATTTACTATTACTCACAGCTTCAACAATTTGCCCTAATGCAAGATCATTATCTGCTACCTGAGCTCTAGGAGTTGGATAGCCTTCTCTGGTTCCTGCCGTATGGTCATTTGGGAGCAGCATGATCATGAAGTTGGGTAGTGAATTTGTTTTCTCATATTCCCTGAATTCTTTCAGGAATTCTCCGGCACGGTAAACATCCGGTATGGAGCCTGGAAAGCCAACAAAAGTGGGGCAGAGGTAGGGCTCCAATGTGTGTAATTTGCTGGTGGCTTTTATTTTTACATTTCTGCTTCCATTTTTATAATCATTATAAATTTGAGTCCAGCTGGCATTAGCAGGTTCAACTTTTGCAGTAACGAATTCTCCATAATTCCGAAATGTAAGTCCCGCTTCTAAAACTTTATCCCAAATAAAACCTGAAGAAGCAAAAGCTAAAGCGTCATCTCCTTCATAAGGATAGCTGCGGACGAATCCACCAAAACTTTTTTCAATATAATCGGTAACATAACCCTCATTAGCCCACTGATGTCCGTCGGCACTTAAAACTCCATTACAATACGTGTTATCAAGAAGCACAAAATTTTCAGCAAGTGCATGATGATTTGGTGTCACTTTTCTTCCGAACTGAGTTAAAGAGCTGTCTCCTTTTCCTTGTGGAAGATCTCCAAATACCTGATCATACGTGCGGTTTTCTTTAATTATGTATAAAACATGTTTGAAAACAGATTTTTCTCCCGGACGGGTAGGCACTGGTACTATCCTTTCATTAACACGTTCCAGTCTCAATGACTGAGTAATTTTGGGTAAACGCATGGTCGTAGCTGCCCTGATGGTATATTGTCTTAAATTTTCTGCATTGGGTACATCAATAAAAGAAACGGAACCCGAATGATCATGTGAGTTTTTACCATTGTCCCTTAAACCGGTTTGAGGGGTTCCATTTCCCTTGACATTGGCTACAAAGAGTTTGCTTCCATCTCTGGATATCAGAACTGAACCCGGGTACCAACCGCTTGGAATAAGTCCTTTGACTTTTCCACTGTTTAGATCTATCAATGCGATGTGATTATTGCCGCCATTGGCTGCAAATAGTGTTTTACCATCCGGACTTACCGCAACCGAGTTGGGCGCACTTCCAAATGGAAGCTCAGCCATTGGCTTAGAACTCAAATCTTTTATAACAGTATTAGTTCTGGTATCGATAACTGAAATTAAATCACTATTTGCATTTGCAACATAAAGCTTTGTTTTATCTGCTGAGTAGCTCATACCACTTGGATGCAAATGAACCTCAATCTCTTTTATGACCTTATTCGTTTTCAGGTCAACCACAGATACCGTCCCGGATGCAGCAATACCAGTTTTAGGATCTACTACAACATTTGAACCACCCGAAGGACCTGTTTTATCACCGGGACGGGGCTGACGGCCACCCCAGTTGGATACATAAGCTATATTCTCATTAATTAGTACAGTATATGGGGCAATCCCAACAGGAATCTGAGATTCAAGCTGTTTGGTTTTAAGATTTACGATACCCAGTGTGTTGTTACGGCTTAAAGCCACATAGGCATAGCCTCTCTGATCATCTGTTACTAATCCGCCGGGATATGGACCGCTTTTGTCGTCCGGACCTGGTCCAGGCAGTAAAATAGCGTCATTCCAGCTATAACTACCATTTGTTAATTTTGCTGAGCGTAAATAGCCTCTCGAATCTGTAGACCAGACTTTTTGATCATCAGAACTCCAGGTAATTCCATTGAAACTGTGACCTCCTGCAGGAAGTTTCAGGTTTTGAATGATGTTATGCTTTTCTGTGCTCATGAAAACAATTGAAGTATTGGTTTTAACAGCTAAAACGGATCCTGAATTATTTAGTGCAAGATCTACCGGTCGACCGGGAAAACTGATGTTATCACCTGCCGGGTCAATTATTTGAGAGGTGGCTACAATTCGGGTACTATCTTCCTGGATACCAACCAAAGCGTTGTTTTTAAACTTATCTCTTGACTTTTCAAATAAAGCGTTCATATCCCATTCCTTGGTATTCATTCCACAGCCGGATAAGCAGATCAGCGTGAACAAGGCGATTAAAAAAGGATTTTTATTTCCTTTTGTTTGGATCATCCTGAATAAATTATTGTGCTTTGATTTAAATTCGAAAACCGGGGAGATTGAAGACTTCATTGTTTTAGTTTTTAATAAATGATTTTATCCCAAATAAATAAGGGTTATTCATTTCTGTCTAATTTTTTAAAATAGAACAATACAAAATTAAACAATCAATGTTAAGTCAGCTTTAAGTTTATGTGATTAAGCCCCCTTTGTTTACAATCAATGTTTATAGTTTCACTGCCTTAGAATCTGCAAAATTTTAACTAGAGCAACAAGACTGTTCATAAGCCTTGGCCTAAGCACAAAATCTCTGTTAACTTTTTCCGTCCCGATTTCCATCGGGACTAGCCAAAGCAATAAATTAATAGTCCCGAAGCTTCGGGACAGCGGCGGCATTTATTCGTATTTGTCTATTGTTTTTAAGGTACTCATGGTCTCGTCGTTCCTCCTCGGCTTGCTAATTCCTGCTCGTCCGAACGGGTTCAACTGGGTGGGCTGCAGGAACCTCCCACAGGGAAGCTTGAGCAAAAATAAAAAAAACCACTGTTGTCCGGTTAAAATAAAATTTCAGATAAAATAGTCCTTTACATTGTAAGAAGTATGTTTTTAAGAATCCGATACATAGCAAGCGCCCCTTTAAGTTTAGAATCATTTTTTATAGTTTCACTTCCTTGAAATCTGCAAAATTCTACCTAAAACACCAGGACTGTTGATAAGCTTTGGCCTAAGCACAAAATCTCCGTTAACCTTTTTTCCGTCCCGATTTCCATCGGGACTGGTGCGGCAGGCACAGTCCAAGCCAAAGCATTAACTTTTATAGCATCAGGTGCGGCGGCGGCATTTATTCGTATTTGTCTATTGTTTTTAAGGCACTCATGGTCTCGTCGTTCCTCCTCGGCATGCTACTTTTCTGCTGCAGGAAAAGTAGAGAGCATAATTATGAGCTAAAAATTTGATCTTTTATTTTATAATTAAAAGTTCCCCGGACACTAGTGGTTATTTTTCATTCATGCTATAATAGCATCTGATTTTTCAGGTGCTATTTTTGTATCGAAAACTTCCAAATAGAAATCATGTCGGAACTCAGCAAATTCAACACGTTTACCCCTGACTTAAAACAAACCGGTTATCTCATGCCCGTCCTACTTATTGGGC
>CAMCTU010000042.1 GCA_945878525.1 Sphingobacterium thalpophilum | reverse complement strand
CCTGCCGGTAGGCGGGGAAACATAGCATTTTATTATTCTAAGCTACATAGTAATTGCAGATAGCATTGAAGCGAAGCTTCAATCTATGTGATTTACAATCTATGTTTCCTTTAAAGCATTATAAAAGCCATTCTATGTGGTTAAATCTTATTTTTTAGATAGTTAAATATCGAACTCAAGTTAGTATAGATAACTTTTATATTTAGCTAATTTCTGAATAACTGTGTGATCATTAGCCCATTATATCCGCCATCCAGAATACCAATCCCAACTCGCCTAAACGACTTATGTTCAATGTTAGCACGATGGCTCGGGGATTCCATCAGACCACTATGGGCAAGACTCAGATTTTGAGCTAATGCAAGATTCTCTCCGGCAATACTAAACTGAATTCTCTCTTTTCTGATTCTATCAAACGGACTTTTTCCTTCAGGATTATAATGTGAAAAATATCCTCTAAGAAACATGTCTTTTGAATGTGTTCTGGCCACTTCCGCCAGTTCTTCGTCAAAATACAATATCGGAAGACCCACTTTTATTCTTTCTTCATTAATCAAATTGAGCATTCCCGTTTCCAGTTCCTTTCTGGGCAGAGGTTTTTCAACCTTAAAGGCTAATGGGATAATCTCTTTTCCATTTGGGAAAATGGTAAGGCTTCTGCTAAAATTATTTCTAAGGTAATTCAATACATTGTTGACACCCTCGCCGGCCCATGCTGGCTTTTGCGTTAATTTATTAGCCAGTACACTAGTCCTTGCAAGATTTGTGGCATCCCCGACGGGGTATAAAAGAAGGAAAAGGGATAATAACAGTGCATAAAGCAAACCGGAGAATAAGCCAGGAATTATTCCTCCAAGCTTGTTTATTTTGTGATTATTGATTGATTCTGATATTTTTTCAGTGATTTCATCACAAATTGTATAGATCTTCCGACTAGAGAGGGCCAAAATCAGGATAAAGCTTAAAGGTCTTAACCAATGAACTGGAGAATTAAGGACCTTATCAAAAGCGATTCCAATTATTTCTGAAAAAAAGAGGGAAGCGAGAAAGCTGCCAAGCCATATGCTAATTTCTGTTATGGAGATTAGAAATCCAATGTACCAGCCACGCCATATGGCCAGCAGAACTATACAAATTAAAATGAGATCAAAATAGTTAACTGTAATCACAGAAAAAGCCCTTTGTTCGAAAATACAAACAAAGGGCTAAAATTCTGGTTAACATTTTTATAAAAATGTGCTTACCATATTCTGATGCGATCTTCAGGTTTTTTATAAAGCTTATCACCCGGCTTTATATCAAAGGCCTGATACCATGCATCCATATTTACAGGTGCACCAATAGTACGGTATGGACCCGGAGAATGGGTATCGGTAACAATTAATTGTGCAGCAGTTTCATTGAGGATATTACCTTTCCAAACCTGTGCCCATGAAAGGAAGAAACGCTGGTCTGGTGTCAGTCCATCAATTTTAACAGTACTTTGACCTTGCTTAGTCATTTTGAAGGCTTCATATGCAGCATTGAGTCCGCCCAGGTCGCCAATATTCTCACCAAGTGTCAGTTTACCATTAACATGAATGGTATCCAGAACTGTGTATGCATCAAACTGTTCCTGGAGTGCAGTCGCTTTAACTTTAAATTTATTTCTGTCCTCGTCAGTCCACCAGTTACGCAAAGTACCATCTTTATCATACTGACTTCCTGAATCATCAAATCCATGGGAGATTTCATGGCCTATAACCGCTCCGATACCGCCATAGTTTACAGCATCATCTGCATTGGCATCAAAGAAAGGGAATTGCAGGATGCCTGCCGGGAATACAATTTCGTTATTTACAGGATTGTAATAGGCATTAACAGTTGGTGGAGTCATGCCCCAGCGGGTTTTATCGACCGGTTTGCCAAGTTGTTTCACCATTTCAGTGTAACTCCAAGTTCCTGTATTTTTCACATTAGCGAAAAATGCACCTCTGTTTATTTCCAGTCCTTCATAATTTTTCCATTTATCTGGATACGCAATCTTGGGAGTAAATGCATGAAGTTTGTCCAGGGCTTTCTGTTTGGTTACATCGGTCATCCAATCTAGATTTTTAATTCTGATTTCATAGGCCTTCACTAAATTGCTGACAAGTTCCTGCATTCTTGCTTTTGCTTCAGGCTTGAAGTACTTTTTAACATAGATCTGTCCAAGAAGGTCACCAACTGAGCCGTCGGTTAAAGAAGACATCCTTTGCCAGCGTGGGGTTTGAACTTTCTGACCTGTCAGTGTTTGTGTAAAGGAAAAGCTGGCATCCACAAATTCAGAACTCAGATAAGGGGCTGAACTTTTGAGCAGATTCCATGTCAGATAGGTTTTTAGGTCCTCAAGCGATGCTGAGCCCAGCAAAGTATTCAGCTCTGTTAAGAATTTTGGAGAGTTCACTAATACCGTATCCTGTCCATTGACCTTCATTAATGGAAGTAAGGTTTGCCAGTTAAGGTTAGGGGTTGATTTGCTCAGATCAGCAATTGAAAACTTATTATAGGTTTTATAAGGGTCACGCATTTCAACACGGCTCATTTGTGCAGCTGCCAGTGTTTTTTCGATATTGAAAATAATGCCTGCATTTTTTTCTGCCTGAGTCTGTGTAGAACCAGTAAGAGTAAAAAGTTTGGTGACATAGTTTTTGTATGATTCCTGAATCTTCAAACTTCTTGGATCAGTCTTTAAATAATAATCACGATCGGGCAAGGTAGTTCCTCCCTGAGAAAGTTGTGGAACAATATTTTTTACATATTTTCTATCCTGTCCAACAAAAAAACCAAAAAAAGGAGAACCTGAACCGGATGTTCTCATTTCTGCAGCGTGATTTATAAGATCTTTAATATTAGATAGTTGTGAAACTTTCTCAAGATCCATTTTTATAGGGCTAAATCCAAGTTTCTCAATAGTCAAGCTGTCCATACCTGCTGCATAAAAATCTCCAACCCGCTTTTCTATTGAACCGGGAGCGGCACTTCTATTGTTCGCAGATTCTGCCAGTATGGTTTTAACAGCATTGATATTAAAGTCGCGAAGCAGATTGAAACTTCCCCATCTGGTTTCTTTGGCCGGGACCGGATTGTTTTTTATCCAGGTTCCACTGGCATAATTGTAGAAATCATCACCGGGCTTTTTACTTACATCCATACTTGCTTTGTCGATGAATGATAGCTTTTTAACCGGTTTTGAATCATGTTGTGCAGAAAGCTGCAGGCTTAGGGTGCAAATAGCCCCCAATAGCATTGTTTTAACGAAATTCTTATTCATTATCTTTTGGTTAGTAAATGGGATAACAAAAATAGCAGATATAAGGATTAAATGGAAAAATAATCAGTCAGTCTACTTATTAAACCAAGAAAGTACGCGACCTAATTTGAGGTTATTGAGTAAAAAATTGCGGAGAAAAGACCAGGGAGTGATTTTCATTTTTGCAAAATCTGATTGATATAATAACAACGATACATGGATTATATTGTTTTATTTCCCATATCAGTAGTTTTTTGATTGAATAAAGTTGCAATAATGCGTGTATGATTGAATTATTATCAAAATTCAGAACCTTCATGTTCCAATAATACCTCCCAAAATCGTATTTTTGAATGTTAAATATTCCCTTGATTAAATGAGTATTCCTAAGACGTATAATCCCAGAGAAACTGAGGATAAATGGTATAAATATTGGCTTGATAAGAAGTTTTTCCGTTCTACACCTGATGAAAGAGAACCTTATACCATCGTAATTCCACCGCCCAATGTTACAGGCGTATTGCACATGGGACATATGCTCAATAATACAATTCAGGATGTTTTAATTCGCAGAGCTCGAATGCAGGGTAAAAATGCCTGCTGGGTACCGGGAACTGACCATGCATCGATAGCAACTGAGGCAAAAGTAGTTGCATTGCTTAAAGAACAGGGAATTGAAAAGAAGGATGTCAGCCGGCAGGAATTTCTCAATTACGCTTATGAATGGAAGGACAAGTATGGTGGTATTATACTGAAGCAGCTTGAAAAGCTGGGTGCATCCTGCGACTGGGACAGGACCCGATTTACAATGGAGGAAGATCTTTCTGAAGCAGTAATTGATACCTTCATTCACCTCTATAAAAAAGGTTGGATTTACAGAGGGATACGCATGGTGAACTGGGATCCCAAAGGCCAGACTGCTGTTTCGGACGAAGAGGTTATCCGCAAGGAAGTAAATCAGAAGCTATATTATATTAAATACTCAATTGTTGAACCGGACTTATATTCTCCCGATCATCTGATCGTGGCAACAACGAGGCCTGAAACTATTATGGCCGATACCGCTATTTGCATCAACCCAAATGATAGCAGATTCGATTTTCTGAAGGGTAAGCAGGTATATATACCCTTGATCAATAGGAAAATACCTGTTATTCAGGATGATTATGTGGATATGGAATTTGGTACCGGATGTCTTAAAGTTACTCCCGCGCATGATCTTAATGATTATGAATTGGGTTTGCGACATAAACTTCCTGTTATTGATATTCTGAATGATGATGGAACCTTAAATGAAAAAGCTCAGATTTTAGTTGGCGAAGATCGCTTTGCAGCAAGGAAGAAGATACATGTTATGCTTGAGGAAGCCGCAAACCTGGAAAAGGTGGAGGATTATAAATCTCAGATTGGATTTTCAGAACGTACGGATGCTGCAATAGAACCCAAATTATCAATGCAATGGTTTTGCAAGATGTCTGAGCTTTCTGGCCCGGCACTTGATTATGTTTTAAATGGAGAGATAAAGTTAATTCCTGATAAGTTTATAAATACCTATAAACACTGGATGGAAAATGTGAAAGACTGGTGTATTAGCAGACAATTATGGTGGGGACAGCAGATACCGGCATGGTACAATGGAAAAGGAGAATGGGTTGTTGCAAAATCAAAAGAAGAAGCTATTTCAGAGTTTAAGAAAACGTTTCCGGATTCAGATTTAAGCCATATCAGACAGGATGAGGATGTGGTCGATACTTGGTTTTCATCCTGGCTTTGGCCGATCTCTGTGTTTGATGGATTTAAGGATCCTGATAATGCAGACATCAATTATTATTATCCTACAAGTGATCTTGTTACCGCTCCCGAAATTCTGTTTTTCTGGGTAGCCAGAATGATCATGGCAGGTCATGAGTTCAGGGGCAAAGTACCCTTTAGAAATGTATATCTGACCGGGATAGTACGTGATAAGCAGGGTAGAAAAATGTCCAAATCATTGGGTAACTCGCCTGATCCTATTGAACTGATTGAAAAATATGGTGCTGATGGAGTAAGAGTCGGAATGCTTTTATGTTCACCCGCGGGTAATGATCTGATGTTTGATGAAAGTTATTGTGAACAGGGAAGGAATTTTGCAAATAAAGTATGGAATGCTTTCAGATTGGTAAAAGGATGGGAAGTGGACCCGAATCTAAGCAATACCAATCAGCAAGCGATCAGGTGGTTTAGTTCAGCCTTCAATAAGTCATTACTTGAAATTGAGGATAATTACAAGCAGTATCGTCTTTCTGAGGCCCTGATGGGGATTTATAAACTGGTTTGGGATGATTTCTGTGCCTGGTACCTTGAAATGATTAAGCCCGTTTATCAGCAGCCGATAGATCAGGAAACCTACCGAATGACTGTTGGATATTTTGAAGATATTTTAAGATTGTTGCATCCATTAATGCCATTTTTAACTGAAGAACTTTGGCATGATGACCTATTTGCCGAGCGGACTGAAATGGAATGTTGTATTGTAGCACCCTATCCTGTAGCAGGTGACATTGATACTAAGCTAGTAAATGATATTGATATCATTAAACAAGTCATTTCTGAGATTAGAAATATAAGAAATACTAAGCAAATTTCTCCAAAAGAGCCTCTAAACCTAAAAATTAAGGTTAATTCAGAAATCAAATACAAGGATTACTTTACTATTGTTTCCAGACTTGCTAATGTTACTGAATCTGAATTTGTGAAAGAGCCGGTTACCGGTGCAGGTACTTTTATGGCAGGGAAGGACGAATTTTTTGTGCCGCTTGAGAATAACATTGATCCGGTTGCTGAGAAGCTTCGGATAGAAAAGGAAATAGAATACCTCAATGGTTTTTTACGTGCTGTAGAATCAAAACTATCTAACGAACGATTTGTACAGAATGCCAAACCGGAAGTAGTTGAAATTGAGCGTCAAAAGAAGGAAGACGCGCTGTCGAAACTCAAAATACTGGAAGCGGGTTTAAAACGCTGACAGGGTTTCCAAACCCTATCAGCGTTGATACAACTCTGTCAGCCTTTTAAAGGCTGACAGGGTTAACAACAAGCTCCTCCCGGTACACACGCCTCTTTTTGAATTGGTTTTTCTGCGTAAACACTTATGCTGAAAATTCCGGTATTACCCGATTTAAACGTATCAAGCTCTTCTGCTGTGAGGTAATTTTGAAGAATGTCATCCGGGATAATAATGGTTTTTTCCTTTTGTATTGCCATATTTTTAAAGCCATTTATTTCGATCAGTTCAAGATAGGTTTCCTTTTGAATAGCCCCGGAAACACAGCCTGCATACATTTCGGCTGCATTTTTTAGCTTGTCGGGTAGTTTACCAACGAGTACCACATCTGAAATACTGAAATGCCCACCCGGTTTCAGAACCCTGAATAATTCTTTAAAAACTTTGTCCTTATTCGGAACAAGATTGAGCACACAATTACTCACAACCACATCTGCAGTGTTCGAAGTTACCGGCATCTGTTCAATATCTCCCTGGCGAAATTCTACATTATTATATCCCAGAGTTTCTGCATTATGCCTTGCCTTGTTAATCATGGCCTCTGTAAAGTCTATTCCAATGATTTTTCCGTTTTCGCCTGCCTCAGCTCTCGCAACAAAGCAATCATTGCCAGCACCTGATCCCAAATCAATTACCACATCTCCTTTTTTTATTAAAGCGAACTGTGTTGGCAACCCGCAACCCAGTCCGAGATCGGCATCAGGATTATAACCTTTAAGATCAGTGTAATCATCAGTCATGATATTATACACCTCAGCACTGCAAGCACCGGCTCCACAACATGAACTTTCGTTTGTAGCTTTGTCCTGCAAGGCAATTTCACTGTATTTTTGTCTGACTAGTTCTTTGATCTCTGCTTCAGTTTTCATGGTATTTCAATTGTATTATTGTAATATTACGATATTTTAAATTAATTTTTTTTAGCAATAGTTATTTGTAGTTTTAAACTCAGAAAGAAAGCTTACAATTTCTTTTTCAAGCAATTTCCATGTTTCCGGATTAATGCAATAACATACACTGGCACCTTCAACTGTACCCTGAATCAAACCAGAATTTTTAAGTTCCTTCAGATGCTGGGAAATTGTGGCCTGAGCCAGTCCGAATTCATTGACAAGATCCCCGCATATGCAGGTATTTGATTTCATGATCTCCTGCAGGATTGCAATACGTGCCGGATGTGCAAGCGCTTTAAGCAACAGAGCCAGATGATTTTGTTCAGCAGAGAATATTTCTGATTTGGTTAAACCCATATTAATTGCAATATTACGATTATTATTTGGCTTAATAAAATTACTCGACTAATTTGACTTTCATATAACCAATTAACCTTATCATCAAATGACCGAATTAAATCATTAATTATTTTTACTGGAAACAAAGGATAGTACTTTTCTGAGGAGTTCATCGGGCAGAAATGGCTTTACTATTACATCATTAATGCCACTTAGTTTAATTTCATTTTCAATCTCACTTGGGAGGTTGGCTGTCAGTGCTATTATTGGCAGATTTATTCCCTTTTCCCTCATTTTTCTGCTTGATTCATAGCCATCCATTACTGGCATATGGAGATCAACTAAAACAAGATCGTGTTTTTCTGGATCTACCATATTAAGAGCTTCAAGTCCGTTAGTAGCCGTGATAATTTTTGCTCCCCAACGCTCCAAGAATTTTTGCGCTACCAAAACATTGATCGGATTATCTTCAACCAATAAGATTGTTATTCCGCTTAGTAAGCTATGATCTTCTGTTTTAAGGGTCATGTCAGATTTTTCTTGTATTAGTTTCTGTAAACCTTTTTCAAAGGACTGAGTAAAATAGAAGTTTGAACCTTTGCCTTCCTCACTTTCAAGCTGTAAACCTGAATTTTGTAATTCAAGTATTTTTTTACTGATTGCAAGTCCTAAACCTGTTCCGCCAAATCCACGCGATGTGGAAGAATCAGCCTGAGTAAAGCGCTCAAAGATAAGTTTTTGCTTTTCCATTGAAATACCTATTCCTGTATCTTTTATGCTAAATAAAAGCTTGATAAAGTTATCGGTTTCTTCAATTTTTGTTATTTGGAGTAAAACCTGACCTTGATCTGTGAATTTAATGGCATTATTCAATAGATTGTTTAAAACCTGTGATAGTCTGGTTGGATCACCATAAACGAGCATATTTAAGTTCTTATCAATTTTTAAATTTAAGCTAATGCCTTTATCACTTGCTGAAATTTGAAGGCTATGTACTATATTTTTTGATAATGAGTATACATTCATTTCAATATTTTCGAATGAGATCTTCCCTGCTTCAATTTTAGTGTAATCAAGAATATCATTGACAATTGCCAATAAGTTATTTGCAGAGAATAGCATAACATTGAGGTTCTCTGCCTGATCTTTCCTTGGATTGTCTTTTAACAATAGATGACTCAATCCTATTACTGAGTTGAGCGGGGTTCTGATTTCATGACTCATCGTACTCAAAAATTCACTTTTTGCTATCAAACCCAGTTCGGCTTCTTTCTTTGCTTTTTTTAGGGTGAACGAAACTCTGTTCGAGAGGATGAGTGATTGAAAGAAAAAGAACATGATGTAACAAATAAAACTAGTTATTTGCAAAGAAGAAGAAGGATGCCAGTAATTCAATATTAGTATTAGAAAGACAATCATCAGCATGATTGAACTGATTAATGCATACAAAGAACCAGGTCGCCTTTGCTTACAAGCTATAAAATAAACATACAGAACATAGAAGATACAACTGAACATAACAACTATGAATGGATTGATCAGTTGAGTGAAAATTATCGGAGGGAAAGTCAAAGAAATAAGTGCAAAAGTAAAGCACAGAATACTGATTATTCTGACTATCAGTTTATTGACATCTTTTGGGTATAAATGGTTTGTATAAAGTGTAAATAAGCCAATGCTAAGAAACAAACTGATGTATTCCAATCGAATGGCAATAAACCAGTCAAATCCCGGAAAAATGGAATGCATTACGTAATTACCCCTACCTATAATCCTGTAACTGTAAACAATGGAGTAGAGGGAGAATAAAAGTATAGCCTTATCGCGGCTGCCCAGAAGGTACAGGCCTAAAAAGAAAAGGCCACCCATAAAAAGACAGCCTGTTAAAAGCAGATCAATCGCAATACCATGGATCCAGTGGGACTCCATTTGCGATTTAGTTCCTAATTCAATTGATTTAGCTACCCCACCCTTGGTATGAGAATAATTCGCAACATGCAGAATCATTTCCAGGGTGTCGGTATTTTGATTGAGCTCAAAAGTCTGATGTTGCCAGTAGGGTATAAAATTTTTAATATCAGCGCTAACCTGCCCATTTTTAGCAACCTTTTTGCCGTTAATGTACAAACTGTAAGCTGAGTAAATTTCGGGGACAATGATGCGAAGAGGTTCATTAGTTTTGGGCAGAATTACAGTGAGTCTGTAACTTGCATGGCCATAGGAGGGAAGCTTTTGTCCATTTAATTGATAATTGTCCCATCTGAAAGGAAAATTTACAATCTCGTATTTTTGATTTTCATTTCGGGTACTACCGGAATCTATTAATTGATTCCAGTAAAATAGCCATTCGCCATCTAATGAAATAATTTGGCTTAAAGGTATTTTACGCAGATCAAGTATCCCGTTTTTAGCATTGGGTAAGCCATCCAAAGAATTATGAGATCCATACGATTTTAAATAAGACAGCGATAGCAGAATTAAATAAAAGATTTTAAGAAATCTCATTACAAACGAAGTAATTGGGTATGAAGAACTTAAATTTGGTTGTTATTAAAGAAATTTATGAAAATTTATGGAAGCTTAAATTACTTTCAAAAATCTGAAAACTAGGTTTTAATTGATTTATATACACGAATATCGGTTTTTAAAACAGACGATTCATGTTAGATGAAAAGCATACAATGGATACAATCGAAAATCATCTTGCCTTTTTTAACTGAATAATGCCCGCTATATCCATCAACTTCATAACCGGATAAACCGGATCAAGTTCAAACCATTTTTTTCCAAAGTTAGCACTGTTCGGATAGCGGTGATGATTGTTCTGGAATAATTCTCCAAGCATGAAAAAATCAAAAGGAGTTGTGTTTTTTGATTTGTCATTATTGTCAAAATTAGAGTAACCGTACTTATGTCCGCACCAGTTTACAATTGCCCCATGTAAGGGACCCATCAGGTAGTGTATTGGAAGTAAAAAATACATCCACTCTGAGCCTGTGGGTACAAATTCTATATAAAACCAGGTATACGCTGCTCCAAATAGGAGTCTGGAAGCAATTGAAGACCCAATTCGATCGATCAGAGGCCATTCAGGGTAATAGCCCTGAAAACGTGCTTCAGGATCTTTTGTTCGCTTTAAATGATCACGGAAAGTGATAATTGTTGATTTCATCAACTGAAAAACATCAGTAAAAAAGTGTGGAGAGTGAGGATCTTTTTCTGTATCGCTGTAGGCGTGATGCTCCCTGTGCATCAATGCATATGCACGAGGATTTAAAAAGGATGCCCCTTCAAAAATGAAGGCCATAAAGTAAAAAATTCTTTCCCAGGCTTTTGTCATAGTAAACATCCTGTGAGAAGCATAGCGATGCTGAAAAAAAGTCTGAAAGAACAGAGAAAGAAACCAATGGGATATAAAAAAAATCAGAATAGCCATAACACTAATTAGTTAATACATTTGTTATTTTCACCTCTTAAGCGGTGAATTTAGAACGAGTAGCTGTTAATAAGATGAATAAACAGAAGATCTATAATCGCTTCGTCAAATACAATTTGCTGAATCTATATCGCCCTGTTCACCATAAAGATATAACAATCCGGCAAATAAAAAACATTTAGCTATTTATGACTTTTGAATGTATAATTAATCTGTATGATCCGGGAGCTCTTCTACAAAGCTGTAAGTTTTTTTTTCGTAATCAATTCTGCAGCAAAAATGCTGCATCCCATTGCTCACAAGCAGCCATTCTACCTTATGTACAAAATTATAACGTGCAATTTGATCAAAGGTATCCTGAGTGATTTTGACAGAAGGGGCTTTACATTCGACTAATACAATTTTTTTGCCATTTTTATTGAATAGTAGAATGTCAGTTCGTTTTTGAAGATTATTTAGTTTTAATCCCCCTTCTAGCTTCATGAGGGATCTAGGGTATTTCTTTACTTCGATAAGAAAGTGAATAAGATGTTGCCTTACCCATTCTTCGGGAGTTAAGACTAAATACTTTTTACGGATATCATCAAAAATATAATAAATTCCGTTTTCCTCTTTAATCTTTAATGCAAATGAAGGTAGATTAAGTGGTACAGGCTTGAACATTTGGGTAAATTTCTGAAAATGATTCCAATTTACTCAATTCATGGTTTTAAATTGTGAATAAAGATTAGAACTGAAATGTATTTAAAGATTTACAATATTTTGTAATTTCGGAGACCAATATGACTAGCAACGATCTTATCAGAGACTTAAAAAGCCGGAAGTTCAAGCCGATTTATCTGCTGCATGGCGAGGAGTCCTATTATATAGATCAGATTAGCGACTACATAGAAGAAAACGTGCTATCTGCCGCAGAAAAAAGCTTTAATCAAACTATTATTTATGGTAAGGATTCTGACCCTATGAGTATTCTCAATGCGGCCAAGCGGTATCCTATGATGAGTGATTATCAGGTAATTCTGGTAAAAGAAGCACAGGATTTGAAATGGGGTAAAGATGCTGATGATGATAAGAAATCTGGAGACCCATTGTTAAGCTATTTTGAGAATCCACTTCCAAGTACAATTTTGGTTTTTTGTTATCGCAACGGAAAGTTCGACAAACGCAAGAAAACGTACAAAACCATAGAAAAGAATGGGCTAGTTTTCGAATCAGCCTCAATTAATGAAAATAAAGTGCCAGCTTGGATTGAAGGATTTGTTCGTGAAAAGGGATATACAATACAGATTCAAGCCTCTGCCTTGATTGCGGAATACCTGGGCAATGCTCTTTCTAAGGTAGCCAATGAGCTTGAGAAGCTGATGTTGAATGTCCAGGCTGGGAAAGAGATCAGCACACAAGACATTCAGAACAATATAGGAATCAGCAAAGATTATAATGTATTTGAGCTACAGAATGCAATTGCCCGAAAGGACGCGTTTAAAGTTAACCAGATCATTATTTACTTTGCAGATAACCCGAAGAATAACCCAATCCAACTTTTACTTGGTGCTTTAAACTCTTACTTTGCCAAGATTTTGAAGTATCATTATACAGGCGACAAGTCACCGCAAGCTTTGGCCAGTGCATTGGGAATAGCCCCTTTTTTTGTAAGGGAATATGAACAGGCCGCAAGAAATTACAGCAAAGAAAAAGTTTTCAGGGTAATTAGCTACCTGAGGGAATGTGATCTCAAGATCAAAGGTGTTGATGCAAGTGCCAATACTGAACAGGGTGAATTAATGAAAGAGCTTATGTTTAAGATTATTCATTAATAACCTTAGTTCGATATCAGGAAGGGTAAAAAATCCTTAGTTTATAACATGTCAGATTAGGCTCTCGAGCAATAATAATATGTTTGTTGAAACCAATACCGGTGTGTTATAGCTTGATTCAGCCCTTTCCTCCGGAGTATTTCCGGCAAGAAATCGTTGTCATTCCTGTGAAGTATGGAACCTCCTTTGGTCGGTTTTCTCACCGTACTAAGTACAATTACATCAAATGGTCGGTTATAACACCAACCATAGGCGAAAAATCGTTGTTATTCCAGCTGGAAAGCTGGAACCTCCTACGGCAAGGTTTATTTTACCCTGTGCTGTGTTTTATTGGGTCGGACAGCCCTGCAATAGATCCATCTGCCATTTGAAATAAACCCGTAACAGTTCTGCCTTTTTTGCTTGATGAATTTCAGGATATCTCTTAAGCGGGAAGCAAAAAATCAGGGCAGATCAGGGGAGAAGATAATCAAACCATACTTTATAAACAGAGAAAATCTTTAGTCTAAAACAGCGCTACCTAATTTTATACAGAACTCATGTTTCTAAAAAGCCGTTTCTGCCAGTATTTATTAAATCTTAATCATTTTCTCCCAACAACATGCAGATTAATGACACTTGAATGCGGAAAACCAAGTGTATTCCCCGGAGTTATTTCAAGTGTATTTCTAAGATAGATATCTATTATTCCTTTTGCGACTTTCGTTTTGTTCTCCATAAATTCTGGTTCTACTGCAACCAGGAATTGTTTAAAATGCATGCTGCCATTGTGATCTACAATCACTGAAAATGAATATTGGAAATCCTGATAGGCTTTTTTGATTTTAATCTGATATTCGGGATAAAGATATTCTTCAGATCGGTTGACATGACCTAAATAGGGGTCAAGACTTGGTTTGATCTTTTCGACATAGCTTATTTTGCTCTTGCTTTTTAATTGAACTGGGTTTCTTGCCGCAAATGCACTGTCTTGATTGCTGTTTACCTGTATTGCACGGTATTTAATGAATAAGCTGTCTTCTTTTGAAGGAGCCTTAAGCTTGTCAGCAGTGGTTTTGAGCACATTTTTGATATAGTTTTCTGAATAAAGTGTCATGGTAATAGTAGAAAGATCCTCCATAACAGCTCTCGATTCTAACTCCATAACCTGAAAAATTAGACTGTCTTTACTCACATGCTTCACTCTGAACCATTCACGGGCAAACTGAAAAAGTGCTTTATGACTGTGGAATATTCGATAGGTCATGTATTGCTTTTTCTCCGGACTGTAAATTCTTACAGAATCATCCGCATTGAAATAGATATTCCATTCTGGTTCCAGTTGAAATCCCTGATCTGTGAATGATAGTCCGCTGTTGAACCGTCGTTTTACTTCTGTATACTTTATCCCTTTTATTGCTGTAAAGCTTGGGGGAGGTTCTTCATTTATCTTGCTGATATGACCACAGGATATAAAGAGGTAACACAAGAAAATTAACAGCGCAAAAGGGTATAATTTCATCTGGTTTGAAATTATAAAAAATATTCAGATCGGAGGATTATGATTTAGAGCTTATTAGTTGATGATAACCAGATTTTTAAATTATCCATCCATTTATCCGCGATCGCTTTATTATGCATTCCAAAACCATGTCCTCCTTTAGGGTAAATCATCATATAACTATAAATTTTATGCCTGTGGAGTGCTTCATAATATACGAGGCTGTTTTTTACGGGAACGGGGCTGTCATCACTTGAATGTATCAGGAATGCCGGAGGTGTGTTGGGCCCGGCAGCCAGCTCATTCGAAAATTTTTCTACCGTTTGGAGATCCGGATTCTTCCCAATTAAACTCTCCTTGCTGCCTTTATTTGCGATTTCATCATTAAAACTGATTACAGGGTAGATCAGTATCGAAAAATCAGGCCTCAGCGAAGTATTTTTTGGATTAGCTATGAATGTTTCACTAAATCTGGTGGAAGCAGAAGCTGCAAGGTGCCCCCCAGCAGAGAATCCCATAATTCCAATTTTTGCAGGATCAATATTCCATTCTGCTGCACGTTCCCGAACCAGTTGTATCGCCCGCTGAGCATCTTGAAGTGGGCCGATTGACTTATCGGGCATAATACTGTCGTGAGGAAGGCGGTATTTTAAAACAAAAGCTGTAATACCCCATTTTACCAGTTCTTGGGCTACATCTGTACCTTCGAGCGAGGCTGCCAAAATCCTGTATCCGCCACCAGGGCAAATAATCACAGCAGTACCCTTATCAACGGATTTATCCGGTTTGAAAATACTTAAAGAGGGAACTGTAACATTACTGATCCTGAAAATTCCATCTTTGCCCAGTTCAGCCTTCTCATTGTTGGGAGCAGGTTTACTGTTTGGGATTTCAGCATTATAAAGGGGTATGATCTCCTGTGAATTCACGGGATTGATGTTTAACAACATTATGAAGCAGGTAATGGTCTTAAAAATTGTTTTCATATTTTTTATTTCTTGTTTCCTGGATGATACCTTGATTCTGCACGTTTAACAACGTCTTCAGGGTAAAAGGCTATAGTTTTAAACTTGCGGTCGGCATATCTTTGCATTTGATCATTGAAATGTTTTGAGTTAGGGTCAGCAGTTTGTCCGCCAGCAAGCATGCTTTTGGCCTGCACCTTTTCCCCGAATTCAACCACAGCAACAAAACTATTCCCTGCAACACCGTATTGACGTTTAGTACCAGATCCTTTTCTTGTTCCGAAGGATGCTAATGCACCCCATTCTCCTGAAGCCATGCCAATTGGAATGCTTGGCAATTCATCCCTAAAATTTTGGTTAATATCTCCGTTAATTCTCTGATAGCGGTTAAATTCGCCCCATACTGTTTCTACCGAACCGAAATCCCGCTTCAAATCCTTCAGACTTTCCGCGAATATTTCAAGGCGTTCATTTGCAGTCGATATTGAGCTAATGTAATTTATTTTCTCCATGAAGTGCATTCCTGCAGGGATTTTACCTGATTTATTATAAGTATTCAGATAAAACTGGCTGATAGTCATGGCTTTTGAATCAGTGGAAACTTTAAAATCCCATTTTTTAAGCAGGTTTATGGCTGTTTTCATTTCAGCACTATTGACCGGATTGTTATCATACGCCTCTATCAGTCCGCTGATCAACTCCTCCGCTCCCGGAAGGTACGGATCATAAGCAAGGTCAATCAATTTATCGATTGTCAGATTTTTCGCTTTAGACAATAGTGAAATGGCATGTACTCCACGGTAATTTTCAGGGGAATAAGACATGTATGCAGGGTAGTTTTCAGGTTTCGGACTGGATGTCCCGGCACTGGTAAAAGGGGTAGAGTTACAATTCTGAATCCAACCGCTTGCCGGATTAAGGAGAAATATGTTATCCTTGAGATCGTGCAGACCATTCCAATCTGTTTTAGGATTACTCCCATCAACAGGCTTTTTATAATCAAATTCAGTATTTCTTTTAGGAATGAAGTTTCCATGGTAATACGCAATATTACCATCAGCATCTGCGTAAACGGTATTGTTTGATGAATTTGTACGAATATCCATCATCTTGTCGAACTGTTTCTGATTGGAGTTTTTTGTGCGCAGAAAGGATTGTTCAAGCGCTTTCACAGGATCCCACATCATGGCTGTTGCTACCCATTTTTTTTCTGAAGCATGGGTTATTGGTCCATGATGAGTGCGATAGACCATAAATTTCTTGGAGCCGATCGTGTTAGCATTTTTGTATTTCACAACAATTTCCGTTGAGTCTACATTCCTTAACTCATTGCCATATTTATACTGAGTTCCTTTTTTATTTCTGACTATAGTTTCTTCAAATTCATCAATAATATCTACATCAGAGCTAGTGTGCATCCAGCCTGTTTTTTCATTAAATCCCTGATAAACAAAAAACTGGCCCCAGGTTACCGCGCCATAAGCGTTCAGACCCTGTTCGCTTTGAACATGAACTTCTCCACGAAAGAAAAAGGAGGTATGTGGATTGATCAGCAGCATGGCATTACCGGATTTAGTTAATTTACCCGAAACAGCGAAACCATTAGAACCTCGCGGCTCATTATCTTTAAGCAGTATTGAACCTGTCATAATTTTGGGGATCATGCTTGCATTTGGTTTGCCGTAAAATTCACCCAGTTTTCGGGTTGAAACCTTTTCTATATCACCACCAATAGAACCTTCACTGAAGTACATTGGCATCCAGGGTTCAAAGCGGGTTAATAATTTTGGTTTTACTTCGGGATGAGTTGCCAGATAGAAATTAATACCATCAGCAAAAGCAAGGCACAGGTCTTTTAGCCATTGCGGACTATTCTGATATTTGATTTCGGCTTCTTTTTGGGTCATAAAAAGCTTCGCACGAAGATCACTGTACATAGCATTTTGGCCTTCAAGCTCTGCTAAACGGCCGGTGGCCCAGATATAATTCTGCTCTACACGATTAAAATCATCCTCGCATTGGGCGTACAACAACCCGAAAACAGCATCAGCGTCTGTTTTGCCATAAATATGGGGTACTCCAAAATCATCTCTGATGATCTCAGTATTGGAAGCATGTTTATCCCAACGCTCTTTTTCGCTGAGGGAATTAGTTCGGGGTTTTATTGAACATCCCGATATGAGAAAGAATAATACTATCAAAGAGATGCGAATCATCAGTAAAATATTAAATGCTAAATATAATGCTTTTGAATGAGGGAAGAACCAGGAAAAAATCTTGAAAAAGGATATTCAGGTATTTCTGGAATAAATTTCAGTTTGTATTATCTTCAGATTTGAAACATTGATTATTAGCATGGGTAGAAAAGCTATAGGAAGGGCTGTAAACACTGAAAATCCTTGCAGATATGTGAGATAAACTGAAGCTATTTTAAGATAAAATATGTATACCTAAATCAAACATTTGTGTTGAATCGAATCAAGTGTTTTAAAAAGATCACTCATATTTATTAGTTTTGACAATATAGAAAAACTTATATGAACTATTGGTTAGTAAAAAGTGAACCTTTTAAATATAGCTGGGATAAATTCAACAAAGATGGCTGCTGCTTTCCATGAAGCCATTAAGAACCGACGATAGAAAATTCTATTAGTATAAGATAGCTTTGTACTCTTTGAGTGGCTGTCTCATATTTATTAGTTATTTTCTTAATAGATTTGTACTTATGATTAAATTGTCAATTATTGTTTCTTCATTAATTTTGGGCGCCCTGCTAGGTATGGTTTTTGAGCAGGTGGCGGGTCCGAATAACAATATAATGAGATGGGTTATCATCACACTTGCAATAGCTGCTATATGGTATGAATGGCGAAGAAAGAAGCAAATACCAAAAGAGTAAAGTAATGGGTTATACGCGATCTACCATGCGACTGAACGAAGGTCATTGGAGTAAAACTCGCGTTATTTGACT
Organism: Sphingobacterium thalpophilum; assembly: GCA_945878525.1. GTDB lineage: Bacteria > Bacteroidota > Bacteroidia > Sphingobacteriales > Sphingobacteriaceae > Daejeonella > Daejeonella thalpophilum_B. Next base: position 1,025 of record CAMCTU010000042.1, on the reverse strand, counting down.
CGGAAAACCTTCTTTAAAGTATCAAAAACAAAGAAAAATATGAACTATTGGTTAGTAAAAAGTGAACCTTTTAAATATAGCTGGGATAAATTCAACAAAGATGGCCGTACTTTTTGGGATGGCGTCCGTAATTATCAGGCAAGAAATAATTTGAGAGAGATGCAGTTAGGGGATCTGGTCTTATTTTATCATAGTAATGAAGGAAAGGCAGTAGTTGGGATAGCTAGAGTAGTCAAAGAATCCTATCAGGATCCAACAACGGATGATACAAACTGGTTGGTCGTTGATTTGGAGCCGGTAGAAAGCCTTAAGAATCCGGTTACACTTGAAGTAATCAAAGCTGATTCCCGTCTTCAAAATATCGGACTTGTAAAGCAGGGTAGATTATCTGTTATGGGGATGAAAGTGGAGGAGTTTGACAGGATTGTGGAATTGGGAAGTTGATTGATAGTTGATAGTTGAGAATTGAGAGTTGACTCACGATAGCTATCGGGATGACAGTTTTCAGTTATATGATTGCAAAAGTACTGAGGATTCAAAATCAAGAGGTTTATCTTTTTCTTTTCTGCTAGTATAATTAATTTCTTCTTGAGCAGGTCAGACTTAAAACGTATAACCTACAACTCATTTTGGTTCAAAAACAGCGCCTTCAATTCAGTAGCATCCTGCGCTTTCATTTTTCCTGCCAGGATTAGTCTGAGCTGACGACGGCGTAAGGCACCTTCAAATAATTTTTTTTCTGATTCAGTTTCTGGTTCGATTTCAGGGACGGCAATTGGTTTCCCTTCCTTGTTCAGCGCTACAAAAGTATAAAAAGCATCATTTGAACGTACTCTGGTTCCTGAAGGAATATTCTCTGCCCAAACGTCTAGTCTTACTTCCATGGATGTGCTGAATGCACGGGTTACTTTGGCTTCAATGGTAATTACATCTCCAAGCTTGATGGCATGTCTGAAAGATACATTGTCTACTGAGGCTGTGACTACAATATTATTGCAATGCTTTTGTGCTGATATTGCCGCTGC
>CAMCTU010000041.1 GCA_945878525.1 Sphingobacterium thalpophilum | reverse complement strand
ATTGAAACTCCCTGATCTACAAATGAAAGTACTTCAATTTTTTCAGGATGACCATGTTTTAAGGCCCAATCCATTATGGCCTTTACTGATGCAAACTCGCCCTCCGACACCCTTGCAGATGCTACCTCAACCCGGTCTACCCTGAGTTCTTCGAGCAAGAGTTGAGTGATCGTAAGTTTTTCTGAAAGAGAAAACGACACTCCTGAAGTTTGTTCACCATCACGGAGTGTAGTATCCATTATTTCTATTTTCTTCTTTCCCATTAGTATGGTTATGTTTATATCGGCAGGTTAGAGGCGAACTGTTGTATTTCCGGCTTGATGTTAACCAGGTAATCTATGTCATCAAAGCCATTGATCATATTACTTTTTTTGTAAGAGCTGATATCAAACGATTCGCTTTCTCCAGAAGAAAGTATGGTAATAGTTTGCTCTGGCAAGTTGATTTCAATTTCTGTTTTTGGATCTGCCTCAATAGCTTGGAAGATCTTATCAGCAAACTCAGGACTAACCTGAACTGGTAGAACTCCTATATTCAGGCAATTTCCCTTAAAAATATCTGCAAAAAAACTGGAGACTACACATCGGAATCCATAATCATAAATTGCCCATGCAGCATGTTCCCTAGATGAGCCGGAACCAAAGTTCTTCCCTCCAACCAGAATTTTGCCACTGTATAATTGATTATTTAGTACAAATTCTGATTTTGGACTGTTGTCTGAGTTATATCTCCAGTCGCGGAAAAGGTTATCTCCAAAACCCACACGTTCAGTTGCTTTCAAAAAACGGGCTGGAATGATCTGATCGGTATCTACATTCTCAATTGAAAGTGGAACTGCAGAACTTCTTAATATGTTAAATTTATCGTATGCCATTTTTATGTCTTTATGCGAAATTTCGCCAGTTATTGAATTAATGTTCTAGGATCAGTAACTACCCCGGTTACTGCGGCAGCAGCTGCGACCAATGGACTTGCCAGCATAGTTCTGGAGCCAGGCCCCTGACGGCCTTCAAAGTTTCTGTTTGAAGTACTTACAGCATATTTTCCTGCTGGAATTTTATCATCGTTCATTGCCAGACATGCAGAGCAACCCGGCTGTCTTAAAGTAAATCCAGCTTCTTGGAAGATGTCTAATAATCCCTCTTCCTGAATTTGTTTTTCAACAATGTGTGATCCGGGAACAAGCCAGGCAGTCACATTATCTGCTTTCTTTCTTCCTTTCACTATAGACGCAAAAGCTCTGAAATCTTCAATTCTGCCATTGGTACAACTGCCAATAAATACATAATCAACCGGTTTTCCCATCATTGCTTCACCTTCCTGGAAACCCATGTAGTTTAATGATTTGGCAAATGTTGCTGCCCCGCCTTCAACTTCTCCTGCTTTAGGAATTGCATTCGAAATGCCCATACCCATTCCTGGATTAGTACCATAGGTGATCATCGGTTCAATGGTAGAACCATCAAATGTATATTCCTTATCAAAAACTGCATCAGCATCGGTCTTCAGACTCTTGTAATAAGCAAGTGCTCTGTCCCATGCTTCGCCTTTCGGACTGAATTCACGGCCTTTCACATAATTAATTGTAGTTTCATCAGGTGCGATCATTCCACCTCGTGCACCCATTTCAATACTCAGGTTACAAACTGTCATTCGGCCTTCCATGCTCATGTTCTCGAAAACATCGCCTGCATATTCTACAAAATAACCAGTAGCTCCCGATGTACTCAATTGTGAGATGATAAATAAGGCAACATCTTTTGGTGTGACCCCTTTACCCAATTTGCCATTGATATTGATTCTCATTTTCATTGGCTTTGGCTGCATGATACACTGAGTGGTCAGCACCATTTCAACTTCAGAAGTTCCTATACCAAAAGCGATTGCACCAAATGCACCGTGAGTTGAAGTATGTGAATCACCGCAGACAATGGTTGCCCCAGGTTGCGTGATGCCATACTCAGGACCAACTACATGAACGATACCATTTTTCTGATGACCTAAACCCCAGTAACTGATACCATGCTCTTTTGAATTAGATTCAAGTGCTTTCAACTGATTGGCTGAAAGCGGATCTGCCACCGGTAAATGCTGATTGATAGTTGGGGTATTGTGATCTGCAGTAGCAAACGTACGCTCGGGATACAATACCTTAAGCCCTCTGGTTTTCAGGCCAAGAAAGGCCACCGGACTTGTAACTTCATGAACCATGTGACGGTCAATAAATAACACATCAGGCCCGCCTTCAATCTTACGAACCACGTGAGAATCCCACACTTTATCAAACAATGTATTGCTCATATTTTTTATTATTTAGTACTTGTATTAAGTATTTAGTGCTCAGTATTTAGTATTTAGATATTAACCGATTTACAACTTATAACTTATTATTTTTTACTTATAACTTATCACTCCTATACAAACTTATTCAGTGCATCCAGATAAGCATTTGCAGAGGCGCGGACAATATCTGAGCTGAAACCATAACCCTTGTAGGATTTACCTTCGTTTATTACAAGCATGTCCACTTTACTCACATCATCACTGCCACTGTGTATTGCATGGATGTTAAACTCCTTGATATTAAAGCTTCTGCCTATAATTTTTTCAATTGCTTTGATCGTGGCATCTACCGGTCCGTTTCCTGCAGAAGTAGCTTCATGCGCAGCACCTTTGTAAAATAAATTAATAGTTGCTTCCGGACTTGCCTGATCACCACAGCTCACCCGCAAGCTCTTAATTGAAAGGCCGTCTTTATAATTAGACTCAGCCTTATCGCCCATTAGGAGGAGAATATCATCATCTCTGATTTCTTTTTTACCATCAGCCATGGTCAGGAATCTATCATAAACCTGATCAAGATCAATACGTTCGATGGTATAACCTAAGCGTTCTAAATGATGGTTTAATGCATGCCTTCCACTGCGTGCAGTGAGTATGATCTCAGACTGATCTATGCCCACATCTTCCGGATTGATAATTTCATAGGTCTCACGATGTTTTAATACACCGTCCTGATGAATTCCTGAACTATGCGCAAAAGCATTCTTACCAACTATGGCTTTATTCGGTTGAACAGGCATACGCATCATTCTGCTTACCATTCCACTAAGCTCATACAAATGTTTGCTATTTACCTGATGGGTAAAATGAAGATTTTTATGAGTCTTTAGAATCATTACAATTTCCTCCAAAGCAGTATTACCAGCACGTTCACCGATCCCATTGATTGTACATTCGACCTGCCTGGCTCCATTTTGAATACCTGCAATGCTGTTGGCTGTAGCTAATCCAAGGTCATTATGACAATGAACTGAAATGATGGCCCGGTCAATGTTTGCTACATTCTCTTTCAGAAAGCGGATTTTTTCGCCGTATTGTTCCGGAAGGCAATAACCATTCGTATCGGGTATATTTACTACTGTAGCTCCAGCGTCAATAACAGCTTCGACCATTTGAGCCAGAAATACATTATCTGCTCTTCCGGCATCCTCTGCATAAAACTCAATATCTTCTACAAAGCTTTTGGCGTATTTTACAGCCTCAATTGCACGTTCGAGCACAGCTTCTCTGGTGCTATTGAATTTATACTTAATATGGTTATCCGATGCGCCAATTCCTGTATGAATCCTCGGTCGCCTAGCAAACTTTAAAGCTTCCGCGGCAGCATCAATATCTCCCTTATTAGCACGGGTCAGGGCACAAATTATAGGTTCACGAATAGCCTTTGAGAGTTCAACCACACTTTGAAAATCACCAGGGCTTGAAATAGGAAAGCCGGCTTCGATGATATCTACCCCAAGTTTTTCAAGGGCTTGGCCTATTTCGATTTTTTCAAAAGTTGATAATTGACATCCTGGTACCTGTTCTCCATCCCTTAAGGTGGTATCAAAAATATAGATGCGGTTTGGGTCGTGTAACATATTTTAATCTTTGGCAGAGCGTTTTGCTCCATTTCTTGCCTGATTTCAGCGGCTCTGATCTTTATTGATAAGATTTAAGCCCCATCGAATATTTTATAAAATTTAGAACTTTCGTATTCTTTAATTCCTTCTTTATGGTTTAACAAATAATCAGTGTCGTTATAGCCTGCAATTATTGCTGCAACATCATGACTAATCATTTCTGATCTTTCATTCATCGGTTTAGAATGAATTATTCTTGAAAGGCCAATTCCGTGTTTCCCTGGCCTAATATCTTCGGCATCGAATTCAAGGACCTCATCAAAGACACAGGTTTCATCAGAATAAAGACTTCGCCAAAAGGAAAGGGTCTCTTCTTCATTTTCACTTTCCGGCATCATTCCATTATCGCGAAGGAATTCAAAAGTTGTATCATCCGGTGCAATAAATCCGCCAAGTGCTCCAATATCCCTGCTTATGTTACAGATAGCCATACGGCCATCTATTTTCAGATTCATAATAGTGTCACCTGAATACTCTATAAAATATCCTTTAGCTTTTTCAGCGGATATTTCAGATAGCAGAAAATGATTTATGTCCTTCACCCCAAGTCCTTTAGCTAATTTTCCATCTACTTCAACCTTCATCCGCTTAGGCTTGAGAATCAGTAAGCATTGAGTAGCCAAAACTTGTTCTACCTGTAATTCATGGATATTGATTGATAATACTCCAAAAGCACCAAGGTCGTCAGTGTGATTTACATTAAAAACCATGGTCTGTCCGGGATAAGCGATCGGAGTGTCTGACTGATCAACAAAATTCTGATTAAACTTTTCCATGCCAAAATCACTGCAATTTCTGTTGTAAAGATCACGCTGAAATTGTGACAGATCTGCCATTGGTAAATGCTGACCAAAGGCAATATCTTTCAGCAAGAGTGTTTGTGCAGGTCTAAAAATGGAGATATTTCGTTTTCGCAAACTTTCAAAAGCTCGGGCAATAGTTATCCTGTCGATGAGATGTACAGCAATATACAGAGTGTCCGGAAATCCGGCATTCCTACTGATAATATGATTGTTCCAAATTTTATCAAACAGGGTCTGCGCCATTGGAGATATAGGTTGTGAGTTGTAAGTTGTAAGTTTTTGCGCGGTGGCTGTTTACTTATAACCTACAACTCAGTACTTATAACTTATTACTTCTCAGGTTGATTTTCAGGTCGTAAACTTCTCACTGCCTGTCCTGCCTGCCAGATTTCGCTATCATGTAATGTTTTTAGTTCTGCTTCCAGTTTTACACGGTAGTCAGGCTGACTATTTAATTTGATAGTGCGTTCTGCTTCTTTTCCTGATGCAACACTCTCATACAATTCATCAAATACAGGTTGGGTTGCATCACGAAAACGGCCTTTCCAGTCTAATGCGCCACGCTGTGCAGTTGTTGAGCAATTAGCGTACATCCAGTCCATTCCATTTTCTGCTACCAGTGGCATCAAACTTTGCGTAAGTTCTTCAACAGTTTCATTGAAGGCTTCAGATGGAGAGTGTCCGTTTCTGCGTAAGGTATTGTATTGTGCTTCGAAGATACCTGCGATTGCACCCATCAAAGTCCCGCGTTCACCGGTTAAATCTGAATAAACCTCTTTACGGAAATCAGTTTCGAAAAGATATCCTGATCCAACTCCAATTCCTAGTGCAATTGCACGTGTTCTGCCTTTACCTGTAGCATCCTGATGGATAGCGAAGGATGAATTCAAACCCTTACCAGCTAAAAAGAGGCGGCGCAATGAGGTACCTGAGCCTTTAGGTGCAACAAGGATTACATCCACATCCGCAGGAGGGATAATCCCTGTTTGTTCTTTGTAAGTGATTCCAAAACCATGGGAAAAATAAAGTGCTTTTCCTGGTGTAAGGTATTTTTTGATTGTTGGCCAAAGCGCAATCTGTCCGGCATCTGATAAAAGATATTGGATGATAGTACCTTTTTCAGCGGCTTCTTCAATTTCAAACAAAGTTTCGCCTGGAACCCATCCATCAGCAATCGCTTTATCCCAGGTTTTGGAGTCTTTACGCTGTCCAATAATCACTCTGATACCATTGTCACGCAAATTTAATGCTTGTCCCGGACCTTGTACACCATAACCGATAATTGCTATAGTTTCATCCTTCAGAATTTCACGAGCCTTGTCTAAGGGGAATTCTTCGCGGGTTACTACATCTTCTGTAACTCCACCGAAATTGATTTTTGCCATATTGTTTTGTTTTTACTTTTTGTTTTTTATTTAATAATATTTTTTAATGATCGTCGCTTTTTTGAGCCTACATAGTAAATATCCGCTGACCTTTGTTGAGGTATTCATTTTCAACGACCTCGTCGCCCGGTTCTGCTTTTTCAAACTCACGTAATTTGCGGTTAAAGCCATCACTATTTTTAATAATGGCTACACGCGCGCTTCGAACAAATTCAATGAGTCCGAATGGTTGAAGGATTTTGATGAGCGCATCGGTTTCCTCACGATGACCGGTAGTTTCAAATACTGTGTAATCTTTGCGTATTACAACTGCTCTGGCACCGTTTTCACGAAGTAAGCGTTCTACACTTGCCTTCTCTGCAATAATATCGGTAGGTACTTTATAAAGAGCCATTTCCTGCCAGATAATATCCTCGTTAGTATTGAAGTAAACTTTCAGCACTTCAACTTGTTTTTCAATTTGTCGGGAAAGTTTTCTAACCACAACTTCTGTTTCCTGGACTACAATATTAAAGCGGTGAATACTCTCAATTTCTGACGGAGAGGTATTCAAGCTATGAATATTTATTTTGCGACGGGTAAAGATGATCGCAATCCGGTTGAGGAGTCCAATTTGGTTCTCAGTATAAACAGTAATGGTGAATTCCTGTTTAGCTTCAGCCCAATCCCCGACCGTACCGGCAAGGGCGGGCTCTCCTGAGGAGAGGGGGGGTGATGTGCTATTAATTTTATTTGAATCCATATAATTTTCTTTAGCCTCCCCTTTAGGGAGATTTTGGGACTTATTATTTCAATCTGATCTCACTCACACTGCATCCCTGAGGAACCATCGGAAATACATTATTCTCTTTGGTGACCATCACTTCAAGCAAGTAAGAACCCTTATGCTCGAGCATTTCTTTTAAAGAGGAAGAAATATCTCCCCGTTCTGAAATACTTTTGGCTTTAATTCTATACGCTGCAGCAAGGGCAACAAAATCAGGACTTTCTATGTCAACAAATGAGTATCTGTGTTGATTAAAAAGCTCCTGCCATTGACGTACCATTCCCAAGAATCTATTATTAAGAATTAGAATCTTTACATTGATATTACTCTGCATGATTGTACCCAATTCCTGTAGTGTCATTTGAAATCCGCCGTCCCCAATTACCGCAACAACTGTTCGGTCAGGAGCACCAAATTTGGCACCAATTGCTGCCGGTAAGGCAAAACCCATGGTTCCAAGTCCGCCACTGGTTACATTACTTCTTGTTTTGTTCAGTTTGGCATATCTGCAGGCCACCATCTGATGCTGTCCTACATCAGTAACAATGATAGCCTCACCATGAGTGAGCACATTCAGATGATGAATCACTTCACCCATTGTGAGTTCTCCTGAGGCCGGATGTAATTCATCATTAATTACAGCTTCAATTTCTTTTTGTTCAAAATCTCTGAACTTCTGCAGCCATTCAGTATGGGTCTTTTGCTGAATATGTGCTGTTAGAGCAGGTAATGTCTCTTTACAATCGCCCCAAACCGGGACTGTTGTTTGTACATTCTTATCTATTTCTGAAGGGTCGATATCCAGATGAATGATTTTTGCCTGTTTGGCATATTTATCGAGGCGACCTGTCACGCGATCGTCGAATCGCATTCCAATAGCAATTAATACATCACATTCATTAGTAAGAACATTTGGTCCGTAATTTCCATGCATACCCAGCATTCCTACATTCAAAGGGTGATCTGTTGGGATTGCACCGACACCTAAAATGGTCCATGCAGAAGGGATTCCGCTTTTTTCAATGAAAGCTTTGAATTCCTGTTCAGCCTCACCCAATATTACTCCTTGTCCCCACAAAATAAATGGCTTTTTTGCCTGATTGATCAATGCTGCGGCCTGCTCAATATATTGATTTCGGATGATAGGCTTTGGCCTGTAACTGCGGATATGATTGCAGGGGGTATAACCACTGTAATCAAATTTTTGAATCTGAGCATTTTTGGTAATATCGATAAGTACTGGTCCAGGTCTTCCGCTTCTGGCAATATAAAAAGCCTTGCTGAGTACTTCAGGGATTTCAGTTGCATCAGTAATCTGGTAATTCCACTTTGTAACAGGCGTAGTAATATTGATCACATCTGTTTCCTGAAATGCATCAGTTCCTAATAAATGAGCAAATACCTGTCCTGTAATACATACCAATGGAGTACTGTCGATCATTGCATCTGCTAAACCGGTAACCAAGTTTGTGGCACCTGGTCCGCTGGTTGCAAACACCACACCGACTTTTCCGGAGGTTCTGGCAAATCCCTGTCCGGCGTGTATACCGCCTTGCTCATGCCTTACCAGAATATGGTTTAATTTTTCCTTATAGTCGTACAATGCATCATAGATCGGCATGATTGCCCCACCGGGATACCCAAATATTATTTCGGTTCCTTCGGCGATCAATGCTTCGAGAAGGGCTACAGAACCCGATAATTCGATGGTTTCAACTCCTGTAGGCTTACTCAATTCTTGTTGCTCAATTTCCATAATTAATTATTTTTTATCTGAATCAATTATTTTACTAATCGAATCCTATGGTCATTCATTATTCTTCATCTGTAACGCAACCTTCACTGGCGCTCTTTACCATTTTAAAATATTTAAACAACACTCCGTTCTTAACCGGAGGTGCTGGTTGCTGCCATAGCTTCCTTCTTTGTTCTAATTCTTCATCGGTTATCATTACGTTGATAGAGTTGTTGTTGGCGTCGATTTGAATGATATCATCATCTTTTACCAGACCAATATTACCACCTTCAAAAGCTTCCGGGGTGATATGTCCAACTACAAATCCATGAGTTCCACCTGAGAAGCGGCCATCTGTGATTAATGCAACTGAGGCACCCAGTCCGGCACCAAATATAGCAGATGTTGGCTTAAGCATTTCAGGCATACCTGGTGCGCCTTTTGGACCAACATTTCGGATTACTACTACATCACCAGCTTTTACTTTTCCGCTGCTAATACCATGAATCAGTTCAAATTCGCCATCAAATACACGCGCCGGACCAGTAAATGATTCTCCTTCTTTTCCACTTATTTTGGCAACAGATCCCTGTGGGGCAAGATTGCCATAAAGCATTTGCAAATGCCCTGTTTTCTTTATTGGATTTTCAAAAGGGAAGATAATGTCCTGTTTTTCAAAATTCAGATCCGCAGCATCAGCCAGGTTCTCTGCTAATGTTTTTCCAGTAACAGTTAAACAATCACCGTGCAAAAATCCCTTTTTTAACAAATATTTTAGAATGGATGGTAATCCTCCGATGGTATGTACATCTTCCATCATGAATTTTCCACTAGGCTTTAAGTCGGCAATAACTGAAGTTTCATCACTAACCTTTTGGAAATAGTCCAGACCAAGTTTAATTCCAACCGATTTGGCCATTGCGATCAAATGCAAAACTGCATTGGTTGAGCCACCTAAGACCATAACAGTTACAACTGCATTATGAAATGCTTTTTCAGTCATGATGTCTCTAGGTTTGATGTCTTTTTCGAGAAGAATTCTGATGTATTTACCAGCATACAGACATTCTTGTCTCTTTTCATCACTTAATGCGGGATAGCTCGAGCTATATGGAAGGCTCATCCCCAATGCTTCAATAGCCGAAGCCAGCGTATTGGCAGTATACATACCTCCACAGGCACCCGCACCCGGACAAGCGTTTTCGATTACACCCTGATAGTCCTCTTCTGAAAGGTTTCCTGTTAATTTTTGACCTAAGGCCTCAAATGCAGAAACGATATTCAGGGATTCTCCTTTATAATTTCCAGAATGAATACTTCCGCCATAGACCATAATTGCTGGCCTGTTTAAACGGCCCATTGCAATAATCGCACCCGGCATATTCTTATCACAACCCGGTAAGGCAATAAGTCCATCGTAATAATGTCCACCACAAACAGTTTCAATAGAGTCGGCTATCAGATCTCTGGAAACAAGAGAATAGCGCATTCCTTCTGTTCCATTGGTTATACCGTCACTGATCCCAATTGTATGGAACATCAGACCCACTAAATCGTTATTCCAGACTCCTTTTTTGACTACTGCGGCAAGTTCGTTCAGGTGCATATTACATGTGTTGCCATCATAACCCATACTTACAATGCCTACCTGTGCTTTGGCCAGATCTTCTCTGGTTAATCCAATTCCGTACAACATGGCTTGAGAGGCAGGCTGGGTTGGATCCTGCGTAATTGTCTTGCTATATTTATTAAGTTCCATCGTTCAGATTTTTACAATTTGTTGAATTTTAGGCATTAATTTTTATTTACATTATTTCTAAAAAAAAGCTTCTCTGTTGTAGGAAGGCGATCAAGTAAATTTGATTTTAAAAGATCTTAAACCTTAAAAGAAGGATTTAGGAGAATAATATTCAGAATATTAATAAGGGTGAGTCTGCCCGGAATGGTGAATTTATAATAATTATGATTCACTACGCCATTCATTATTCAATCGTTTATAATTTCTGATCACTTTTAAATTCAATTTAAGGTCTTCGTGTTTAAGTATCAATAGACAATTCATTTTTTTTTAATAAGAATAAAGTATTGTATATTTTTAAAACCAAGAATTTAATTTGTCTATAATGATTTAATACTATATCTAATTTTGTGTAAATATACCAAAACGGTTTTTGGTTTTCGGTTCATTATTTTGTAATTATAATCAAATTGTCTGGATTCTGCCTGAAATTCAGATTTGTTTCTAAAAAGATCAAAATCAGGGGCAAAAAAAAGCCCCTCGATCTGTTGATCAGAGGGGCTTTTTTTAAAAATGTTTTATCAGGAATTTTGGGTTCCTTCGGCAAGTACCATGATGTTATTATTTAGCACTTCAATTACTCCGCCTTTAATAAAGATAGTCTCTTCATCTTTATCAGTACGAATGATCACTTTACCATCTTCGAGGGTTGAGATTACAGGTGCATGATCCTTAAGCACTTCAAAAGATCCCATCGTGCCAGGTACAGTGAGCGACCAAACTTCGCCTTCAAAGACTTTTTTATCAGGAGTTAATATTTCTAGTTTCATGTGTTGAGTATTGAGTATTGAGTATTGAGTATAGAGTATCTCATTACTCAATACTAATATCTCTGTACTAAATTAAGCGTTTGCTTCAGCTAATAATTTTTTCCCTTTTTCTATGGCATCTTCAATAGTACCAACCAAGTTGAATGCAGCTTCTGGATACTCATCTACTTCACCATCCATGATCATATTGAATCCTTTGATAGTATCTTTGATGTCAACCAATACACCTTTTAATCCGGTGAACTGTTCAGCTACGAAGAAAGGCTGAGATAAGAAACGCTGCACACGGCGGGCGCGACCTACTACCAGTTTATCTTCTTCAGATAACTCGTCCATACCAAGGATTGCAATAATATCTTGTAATTCTTTGTAGCGTTGTAAGATTTCTTTAACACGTTGCGCTGTACCATAATGCTCGTCCCCAAGCGTTGCTGCGTTTAAGATCCGAGAAGTTGAATCCAATGGATCTACTGCAGGATAGATTCCAAGCTCAGCAATCTTACGTGATAAAACTGTTGTTGCATCAAGGTGAGCAAATGTTGTTGCCGGTGCAGGGTCAGTTAAATCATCCGCAGGAACATAAACAGCTTGCACAGATGTGATTGATCCACGTTTGGTGGATGTAATTCTTTCCTGCATCAATCCCATTTCAGTTGCCAAAGTAGGTTGGTAACCTACAGCAGATGGCATACGGCCAAGTAGTGCCGAAACCTCAGAACCTGCCTGAGTGAAACGGAATATATTATCGACAAAGAAAAGAATATCTTTTCCCTGACCTTCTCCTTCACCATCACGGAAATATTCTGCTACAGTAAGACCTGATAAAGCAACACGCGCACGTGCACCAGGAGGCTCATTCATCTGTCCGAATACCAGCGTAGCTTTAGAATCTTTTAATGCTTCTTTATCTACAGATTTAAGATCCCAACCGCCTTCTTCCATTGAGTGTTTAAACGCATCTCCATAATTGATTACACCCGACTCAATGAATTCACGCAAAAGATCATTTCCTTCACGTGTACGCTCACCAACTCCGGCAAAAACTGATAGACCTGCATATGCTTTCGCGATATTATTTACCAGTTCCATAATTAACACAGTTTTACCAACACCTGCACCACCAAACAATCCAATTTTTCCACCCTTTGCGTATGGCTCAAGCAGATCAATCACTTTGATTCCAGTAAAAAGCACTTCAGTTTCAGTGCTTAACTCGTCAAATTTCGGTGGAGTATTGTGGATAGGGTAGCCATCAGAATTATCCATGGTATCAATACCGTCGATAGCCTGTCCGACAACATTAAACAAACGACCTTTGATTTTATCACCAATCGGCATTTTAATAGCAGATCCGGTGTCAATTACTTTCATTCCACGAACAAGTCCGTCTGTTGAGTCCATCGCGATAGCTCGAACACGATCTTCTCCAAGATGTTGTTGAACTTCAAGAATAATCTTTTGTCCGTTGTCTTTTACAATTTCAAGTGCATCGTAAATTTTTGGTAAGTGTGCATTCTCTGTGAAGCTGACGTCTACTACAGGTCCGATGATCTGTGCAATTTTTCCGGCGTTTGGCATATATTTCTGTGAATCTTTATTAAATCAACAATTTTAGCTCTTTCTGGAGGGCATTTTTTGGTCTGCAAAAATACTCTTTATCACCGTAAATCAAATACTTAATTGAAGTTTTTTTATTAATTAGTATTGAGTAGTGGGTATCAAGAATCAAGAACCAAGAGCCAAGATTCAAGTCTGGACAAAAATCCGGAAGTTAATCAGGAATCCAATTCTCAATTCTCAACTCTCCATTTTCAAATGAATTAAATTTTATTTCTTTGTTAAAAAAATACTGTTTTATTTGAATCATGAAAAAAATTCTTGTAACCGGAAGTAACGGCCTGTTAGGTCAGAAATTAACTGACCTTTGTCTGATTGATTCCGAGGTGGATTTAATTGCAAGTTCAAAAGGTCCCAACCGGCATCCTGTAAAGAATGGCTATATTTATGAAGACCTGGATATATTGGATTATCAGCAACTTGAAAGGGTAATAAAACAATATCATCCGGATACAATCATCAATACTGCAGCAATGACTAATGTGGATACCTGCGAAAGTGATAAAGAAAATTGTTATGCGCTAAATGTTGGGTCGGTTAAAAGCCTGATCCATCTTTCTGAGCAATACAATATTCAATTAATTCACCTTTCTACTGATTTTATATTTGACGGTGAAAGCGGTCCGTATTCAGAAGATGATCTGCCTAACCCTTTGAGTCATTATGGCCAAACCAAACTCGAAGCAGAGCAGCTTCTCCGGAAGTCATCATGCCGATGGGTTGTTTTAAGGACTATTATTGTTTATGGTATTGTGAATGATATGAGCCGGACCAATGTTATTCTATGGGCAAAATCCGCGCTCGAAAAAGGTAATCCTATAAATGTAGTAGATGATCAGTGGCGAATGCCAACCCTTGCCGAAGACCTTGCTGAATGCTGTCTTTTGGCTACAAAAAAGAATGCAGAAGGGGTTTTTAATGCTTCTGGAAAAGATATGTTAAGCATATTGGAGTTGGTATTGAAGGTAGCAGAATATTGGAACCTGGACTCTAAATTAATAAATCCCATTTCTGCTGACAGTTTGAATCAGGCAGCAAAGCGACCAAAGCGAACCGGTTTTATTCTTGACAAATCGAAAAATATCCTGGGCTATAACCCCAAATCCTTTGAAGAGGGAATAGCTATTGTAGACGCTCAGCTTAAAGCAATAGCTAAAACAAATTAAGCTTGATAAGGAAGAATTTCCCTGAATTGTCATCAAATTAATGAGAATACCCTGAAAATTTTAATAATTTTACATTTAATTAAAATATAAACAAATTAAAAATATGGCACTATCAAAAGGTCAAAAAGCACCTGATTTCAAATTATTCAGTTCAGAACTTAAAGAAACTTCCTTAAGTGATTTTAAGGGTAAGAAATTAGTAATCCACTTCTTTCCAATGGCATTTACCGGAGTTTGTACCACTCAGCTGTGCACCATGCGTGATACTTTTGGTTATTATGAGGGACTGGGAGCTGAGGTTTTGGCGATTTCTGTGGATTCACCTTTTACACTGGCAAAATTTAAAGAAGTTAATAACTATCAGTTTCCACTTTTGTCGGACTTCAATAAGGAAGTATCTAGAGAATATGGAGCATATTACGACGAATTTGTTTTCAATCTTAAAGGGGTTGCAAAAAGAGCAGCCTTTGTTTTGGATGAGAATCATCTGGTTGTTTATGCACAGGTTCTTGAATCTGCGGGTGATTTGCCTGATTTTGATGCAATCCGCGAATCTCTTAAATAACCTAAGAAAGAAATCCGCTGATGAAATTTCAGGGCCTGATTTTTAACAGATTTGCTTATTTTCAAAAAAACTATGTTACTTTGAAAAGAAAGCATATTTTTGCAGTCCGTTAAAAAAGGCACCTGTAGCTTAATTGGATAGAGCACCTGACTACGGATCAGGAGGTTAGGGGTTCGACTCCCTTCAGGTGCACAACGCACAACATGGAAAGCCTTTTCGCAAATTATCGAAAAGGCTTTTAATATTTCATTAGGTATTTCTGTTTTAAATCAATTAATTTGATTTCAGAAAATAATTTACATTTAATGCTGAACTTAGTATTGTTTGGCCCTCCGGGAGCTGGTAAAGGAACACAATCCGAAAAATTAATTGAAAAGTATCAATTAGTTCATTTGTCTACAGGTGATATTTTAAGATCCGAAATCAAAAATGGAACTGCATTAGGTCTTGAGGCTAAAAAGCTGATGGATGAGGGTGTTTTAGTTCCGGATGAAGTGGTAATCGGCATGATCAGCAACAAACTTGATTTAAATACTGCAGCAGGAGGTTTTATTTTTGATGGATTTCCCCGTACTGTTGCACAGGCAGAGGCCCTCGATAACTTATTAGCATCGAAGTCATCCTCGATTTCTGTAATGATAGCACTTGTAGTTGAGCCGGTAGAGCTTGAGAAGCGGCTTTTACTAAGAGGTAAAGATTCAGGTCGCCCAGATGACGCAAATCCGGAAATCATTCGCAAGCGTATTATTGAATATAATTCTAAAACCGCTCCGGTGGCAAACTACTATAAAGAGCAGAATAAACTCACAAGCATTAATGGGGTTGGAACTATTGATGAGATATTTGATTCTATCTGCTCGGTTTTAGATAAATATTAATAGCTGATTATCTCAGTTAATACATCTTTTTTGAGATCAATAAATTTTCTGCCCGGAATTTTGTTCTCTGTAAATTAAAATCATGTCTCAGAGCTCAAATTTTGTTGATTACGTTAAGTTATGCTGTCGTTCAGGTCATGGAGGTGCTGGTTCATCCCATTTACATCGTGATATTCTTACTTCTAAGGGAGGTCCTGATGGTGGAGACGGCGGGCGTGGCGGGCACATCATATTAAAAGGAAGCAGCCAGCTCTGGACACTGCTACATCTTAAATATAGAAAACATGTTATTGCCGAGAATGGATTACCCGGATCCAGCGGACAAAAATCAGGTCGTACAGGTAAGGATGAAATACTGGAAGTCCCATTAGGAACTATTGCCAGAGATGCTGAAACGGGTGGAATATTGTTCGAAATCACAAAAGATGGAGAAACAAAGATTTTAACTCCGGGTGGACGCGGCGGATTGGGAAACTGGCATTTCAAAACTTCCACAAAACAAACCCCCCGTTTTTCTCAGCCCGGTGAAGCTGGTAGAGAAGAGTGGATGGTGCTCGAGTTGAAAATCCTGGCAGATGTAGGTTTGGTTGGTTTTCCAAATGCAGGAAAATCAACTTTGCTTTCCGTTGTTTCTGCGGCAAAGCCTGAAATTGCAGATTACGCTTTTACTACCCTTGTTCCTAATTTGGGTATCGTATCTTATAGGGATAACCGATCATTTATTATGGCTGACATCCCCGGAATCATAGAAGGTGCTTCAAAAGGAAAAGGACTTGGTATTCGGTTTCTGCGACATATTGAAAGGAATTCGGTGTTATTATTTTTAGTCCCGGCAGATACCGGAAGAACTATAAAACAGGAATATGAAATCCTGCTTAAAGAACTTCAAGATTATAATCCTGAATTGATGCATAAACCCCGCATCCTGGCGATCAGTAAATCAGACCTTCTTGATGAGGAGCTTACTAACGAAATGAAACTGGATTTACCTGCGATTCCTCACGTTTTTATATCTTCTGTCGCTCAAAAAGGACTGCTTGAACTGAAAGATATGCTTTGGAAAGTAATCAATTCTGGTATTGATAATCAGGGTTTATAAAATTACAGGGTAGGACAATTTTCCGAGTTACGAAATCATACAGGCGTTTAGAATTTGATTTTGTCTCCAGATAGCTATTGGAACGCAAAAAAAATACAGTAACCGACGAATTTATCTTTAGTGCTGCCAAAGCAAATTCGTGCTCTATCTACTGACTAAAATTTTACACCTCTTTTTCATTCATTTGAATAACTTTGGATATTAGTTATAAATATGAAAATTGCAATTAACGGATTTGGTCGTATAGGAAGGATTACCCTGAGAGCACTGCTTCAAAAATCAGGGCTCCAGATTATTGCAATAAATGATCTTTCTGATACAAAAACTCTGGCACATCTGTTTAAATACGATTCAGTTCACAGAGGATTTCATGGTGAAGTATCAGCTGAAAAGGCTCACTTAATGATCAATGGCCATAAGATTATGGTCTTTGCCGAAAAGGATCCATCAAAACTTCCTTGGAAAGATCTCGATATCGATCTTGTCATTGAATCTACTGGCAAGTTTACTGATAAGACAAGCGCAGGTTTGCATTTGCAGGCAGGAGCGAGGCAGGTTATTATTTCTGCTCCATCATCCGATAAGGAAATACCAACCGTAGTGCTTGGGGTGAATGAGCATTTGGTTGATCTTAAGTCTTCAATTCTTTCCAATGCCTCCTGTACAACTAACAATGTTGCACCGATGGTAAAAGTTCTGGATGATAACTGGGGGATAATTGATGGTTATATAACAACGGTGCATTCTATGACTGGCGACCAGAACCTGCATGATTCTCCGCATAAAGATCTTAGAAGGGCAAGAGCAGCTTCTGCATCTATCATTCCTACTACCACAGGGGCAGCAAAAGCAATTACTACGATTTTTCCGCACCTCGAAGGGAAATTAGGTGGTGCCGGTATCCGTGTTCCTGTTCTGAATGGCTCACTGACAGATTTTACCTGCACACTTAAAAAGAAGGTAAGAACTAAAGATATTAATGAAGCATTTTTAGCTGCCTCATTGGGATATTTAAAGGGAATATTGGAGTATACAACAGATCCAATTGTCTCCGTTGATATCCTTGATAATCCACATTCCTGTATTTTTGATTCTGAACTGAGCTCAGTAGTTGGTGAGTTGGTTAAGGTTGTAGGTTGGTATGATAATGAGTCGGGGTATTCAAACCGTTTGGCAGATTTGATTGTTAAAATTGCCGGACTTACATAATCCTCTCCTCAATGATCAGGTTTATTGATACTGAAGATACTCTAGTCCTGCGAAGCCTTATTCTCCGTGAGGGGATTGCTCCAGACTTATGCCGTTTTGATGGTGATGATGAGGTTGATACTTTTCACCTTGGATACTATATAGAAAATGAGTTGGTCTGCATTGGTAGTTTCCACAAACAAAACAGGCCAAGTTATGTCGGCATTGGATATCAGTTGAGGGGTATGGCCACTAGTTTTGAATTTCAAGGACAGGGAATTGGCAATCAACTGCTCAATTTTGCAATTGTTTATCTTCGGGGAAAAAATGTAAATTATATTTGGTGCAATGCCAGAAAATATGCCTGCAATTTTTATTCAGGCATAGGATTTGAGATTATTTCCGATGAATTTGAAGTAGTGGGTATTGGCCCCCACAGGGTAATGTATCTGAAAATCCAATAAATATTAAGTTAACATACAGTCTTATGAATACAATAGATTTTTTAAATTTTTCAGGAAAGAAAGCACTAATCCGCGTAGATTTTAATGTCCCGCTGGATGATAAATTCAATATAACTGACGATAACCGTATGGTTGGTGCTGTTCCAACCATTGAGAAGATATTAAATGATGGTGGTTCGGTTATTTTGATGTCGCATTTGGGTAGGCCTAAAGATGGTCCTGCAGAAAAGTATTCCTTGAAGCATCTGGTCAGACATCTCGCCATCTTATTGAATAGGGATGTTCAGTTTGCTGACGATTGCATAGGTGAAAGTGCTGTTTCGAAAGCGAAGGTCTTGAAATCTGGTGAGGTCTTATTACTTGAAAACCTTCGTTTTTATAAGGAAGAAGAAAAAGGTGATGAAGACTTTGCAGAAAAGCTGGCCGCTTTGGGAGATGTATATGTAAATGATGCTTTTGGTACAGCTCATCGTGCACATGCCTCTACTGCGATCATTGCTAAATTCTTTCCAGCTGCTAAATATTTCGGTTACCTGATGGCCGGTGAATTGGCCAATGCTGAGAAAATATTGAATCATGCAGAGAAACCTTTTACTGCAATTATGGGGGGTGCAAAGGTTTCTGATAAGATTCTTTTGATTGAACAGTTATTGGAAAAGGTTGATAACCTGATTATTGGAGGCGGAATGGCATATACTTTTGCTAAGGCTCAAGGAGGAGAGATCGGTAATTCATTAGTCGAAGATGATAAACTGGATCTTGCTGTTGAACTATTGAAAAAGGCTAAAGCTAAAAATGTCAATTTGCTTCTTCCGGTCGATTCGGTAGTAGCAGATGCCTTTAATGCAGATGCTAATACCGCTATTGCTAAAAATGATTCAATACCAGTTGGCTGGATGGGACTTGATATCGGGCCAGAATCAATAAAAAGTTTCATTGAAGTTGTTAAATCTTCTAAAACTATTTTATGGAACGGACCGATGGGTGTGTTTGAGATGAAAAAATTTGAAAGTGGCACCAGATCTGTTGCTGAAGCTGTAGTAGAAGCGACAAAAAATAGTGCATTTTCTCTCATAGGCGGTGGAGATTCTGCAGCTGCTGTTGCTAAGTTCGGATTTGAGGATGATGTTAGTTATGTTTCTACAGGTGGTGGTGCACTGCTGGAGTATATGGAAGGGA
>CAMCTU010000040.1 GCA_945878525.1 Sphingobacterium thalpophilum | reverse complement strand
GGGTCATCTTCAGTTACAATTACCAGCATATCTTTCCAATAAGGGGTTTTACTTAAAAAGTTTAAAGTTCTTCCAAGCGCCAGATCATTATCTGCCATAAACGATTGCGGATAGGGATATCCATCTTCTGGTCTGATACCTGCTCCATGATCATTAGGTAACATCATGGTAATGAGCTGAGGTAAGGTATCTTTTCCATTCAGCCACATTTTAGTGAATTCTTCTTCGAACTGCTTAACCCTGAACTGATCAGGTATATTCGTATTATAACCTGCAAAATTATGCGAGGTTTTGCTCCATAATGCTTTTTGCATAGGAACCATTACTATATGGGCTGCACCAGTAAGCGTATCGGTGCTAATTTCGCGAACATGTGCAGTTTCATTCGCTTGGCCAAAGTTGTAATAGGATATATTATTTCGTTCCAAAGCTTCCCATAAACCACCTATTTCGGCATAATCTTCAGGATCCATACTTCCGGTGGAGCCTGGAAATCTTCTGCCTGGTGCCGATGAAAATAATTTGGCAGTTTTACTTACGCTTGAATTAGTTTCTACCCACTCGTTCGGAATCACTCCCAGCATCCAATGATGCCCATGGATGGAAGCATCGCTGTCACAATAAAAATTATCGCTAACAGCAAACTGACTGGCTATTTTAATATGATTCGGACTAATATTGACCGGTTTAGTATTTGTGCTGTCAAGCTTAACAAGAACATTGTTTCCGTATCTCGCTAAACTGGTATCACCTTTAACGTTTTTGACCTGACTCAATACTTCGTCAAAGGTTCGGTTTTCCTTGGTTATGTAAACAATATGTTTAATTGGAGATATTGAGTTTCCAGGTTTTGTGGGTAAGGCACTGATATTTGTGTCTTTTATCCTTGTGTAGGTATTATCAATAGCTTCTATTGTATATTTCTTTAACTCTTCGGCACTCGGGTTTTTTAACTTTTGGAAGGTGCCTAATTGTATATCGCCAACATAGTTTCCCTGTGGAGGCATAATGAAATTTTTCCCGCCATTCGGACCAGCACCATACCCCCTGCACGAAATGATATAAACTTCTGTTTCATCTGCAGAAAGTTCGACCCTGGTCGGACCCCAGCCACTGGGAATTAATCCCCTGGTTTTACCAGTGCGGGTGTCAATTACAGCAACTGCATTGAAACCCAATAAGGTAACATACAAGGTATTTTGGTCTTTGCTTAAAGTCAAACCAAAAGGCACGAACCCACGGTATTTGTCAAGGTTTAGATCTATTTTTATTTGAAAATGTTTAACTATTTTCCCCCTTTTATAATCAATTACTGAAATATTGTCATTATTTGCATTGCTCACATAAGCATAGTTTTTACCCATAGCTATTGAGTTAGGACTCGATCCGCCCACCACTTCAATATCATCAATCCATTCCCCTAATTGGTATCCGGTTTTTAGTTTATTAATTGTTTTGTTCTTTTCTAAGTCAATAATAAAAACACTCATTGCTTCATCTGAATTAGGGTCACCTAATCCGGGAATTTTCTTTCCATCAATAATAGTTCCTTCGATCGATTCTTTCGTATTATTCGGGAACGGATGCCAGTTGATCATTTGATTATTAATATTTTCAGGAGTAGTTCCTTCTACCAATGGATAGGAATACATACCCACATTAGCAACCAATGCTGTTTTAAAATCGGGTGATATGGCTAAACCAAATGGTTGCCTTCCTGTTGGTATTGATGCAGTAATTTTCTTGCTCTTTATATCTATCCTAACTAACCTGAAATTTCCGCGATCTAATACTAACAATTCCTCCATGCCCGGATTATAAACTAAATCACTTGTAAAACTATCTTCATAGGTGACATTTTCAAAAAAACCATTTAAGTCAATTTTATCTATAATTTTCAAATTTTTATAATCATAAACTATAATTGTTCCTTCGTCCCCTCCGCTAAGATATACATGGTTTAAATTGGGGTGAAATGCTATACCCAAAAACGAACCCTTTTTCAATGGCGCTTCTAATTTATTTTCATAATCAGGGATTCGGGTTGATTTCATATCCGACAAGGAAATAATGCTTATCACTCCATTGTGTAAAGTAATGGCAGTTTTACCATCGGGGGATATTCTAAGTCCAAATGGATCATGAGTAATTTGAATTGTTTGTCCCGCCGGACTTACATACCTGCCACTTGGTAACACTGATTTCTTACTAGGATTTATAGAGGCATATTCTCTATGTCCCGGAACTGAAAGATAATAGTCTGATTTCTCCTGAGATTTTAACTCGAAAATTCCGTTCAATGAGCAAATCGTATAAAGTAATAATCCTAATTGATAATTTTTCATTTCTTATTTTTTTTAACATAGGTAGGAATATAAACTAATGTGGATATATCCATGTTGTTAAGTAATTATAAACATTTCAATTTCCAAATTTTTAGCGCGAATGACAAATTAATTGAGAATCAAAAAAATGTTATTTATTCATTAAAATAAAGTTCAGATAAAGTCTCAATAATATTTTTTGTATTTCTTTTAGTCATGAAAACAAAATGATTTGTTAATCAAAGGATCATGTTGTAACTCAAATTTTACTTTCAATTAAAACAAACTAATAAAATAAGAATATGAAAAGAAACTTATTGATTTTTATCAAAAAATCCGTTTTTTTGACATTAATTTTGATTTTTTGCAACCAATATGGTGTTTATGCACAAAATCAAATTAAAGGAATTGTCAGAGATTCAAACAAACAAAGTCTGCCGGGTGTTAGTGTAAAAATTAAAGGCACAACTACCGGGGTTATTACAGATGCTGATGGTGTTTTCTCCTTGAGGTCTGAGCAAAATCAGGGAACACTGGTTTTTTCTTACATCGGTTTCGTCACACAGGAAATTGCAATTGACGGAAGATCAAATTATGAAATTTCTTTAGTTGAAGATGCTAAAGCACTTGGTGAAGTAGTTGTTACTGCATTGGGTATTAAAAAGGATATCCGACGCTTAGGTGTTGCTATTCAAACAGTTGATGGAGCATCTTTGGTTAAGGCAAGAGAGCCCAATGCTATTAATGCCTTAGTTGGTAAAGTAGCAGGTTTGACAATTGGAAATCAGCCCGAATTATTAAGACGTCCAAATATTTCACTTAGAGGTAATCGCGACGTTTTATTTGTTGTAGATGGGGTGCCAATCAATTCAGATACATGGAATGTAAGTGCTGATGATATTGAAAGTTATTCAGTGTTAAAAGGTGCTTCTGCCTCTGCGCTATATGGTTCAAGAGGAAAAAATGGTGCCATTTTAATTTCCACCAAGAGAGGCTCTAAAGATAAGCGGGGATTTCAGATTGATTTTAACACCTCAAATATGGTTGATAATGGATTTTATGCTATTCCTGAAACGCAGGACGAGTACGGTCCTGGTGATCATGGAAAATATGCCTTTGGTGATGGCCGTGGTGGAGGATTGAACGATGGTGATTATGATGGTGGTTGGGGTCCAAGATTTGAAGGCCAATTAATTCCTCAGTATGATTCACCGGTAGATCCTGTAACCGGAGTGAGAAAGGGAACACCATGGGTGGCAAGAGGAAAAGATAATCTAAAAAGATTTTTAGATCCCGGATTACTTTCAACAAATAATATTTCAGTTTCATCAAGTGGAGATAAATACAATCTCAGATTTTCAGGCTCTCATATTTATCAAAAAGGTATTGTTCCAAATACCAAATTAAATATGACGAATTTTAATATTACCACTGATTATGCATTTTCAAAAAAATTAAAAGTTGAAAGTAGTTTACAATACAATCGTCAGTATACTCCGAATATTCCGGATATAAATTACGGACCTAACTCTATTATTTACAACATGACTTTGTGGGCTGGAGCTGACTGGGATGTGGATGATATGAGAAATTACTGGCAAGCAGGTAAGGAAGGAATTCAGCAGATCTATGCTGAATATCAGCGGTATAATAATCCTTACTTTATGAGCTATGAATGGTTAAGAGGACATAATAAGGCAGATGTAATTGGTCAGGCTGCAATGACTTATGAGTTCACTCCATTTTTAAACTTAATGTTACGTTCACAGGTAACTACTTGGGATTTAATGCGTAATGAGAAAATGCCATTTAGTGCTGGATCGTACGGTAGAGATGAAAGAAGAGGAGATTACAGAGAAGACAGACGTAGTTTATTTGAAAACAATACAGATTTATTGGTACGCTTTGACAAGGATGTTGTGAAGGATTTAAATGCAAAAATCTGGACCGGTGCAAACATCAGAACCTTTAATTATAATTCCCAGTTTGGAACAACTGATTACTTAAATGTTCCGGGATTATATAATTTTTCAAATTCTGCAAATCCTGTAAAGCTTTACAATTTTGATTCGAAAATGCGGGTTGTCTCTGCATATTATTCAGCAGATTTTACCTACAAAGATTGGTTAACAGTATCAACAACAGGAAGAGTTGATAAATTATCAACCCTGCCACAAGGAAACAATACATTTTTCTATCCTTCGGTAGCCTTATCAACTGTAGTTTCTGATTATGTAAAATTACCATCAGTTATTTCT
The DNA here is from genome assembly GCA_945878525.1 of Sphingobacterium thalpophilum. Taxonomy (GTDB): domain Bacteria; phylum Bacteroidota; class Bacteroidia; order Sphingobacteriales; family Sphingobacteriaceae; genus Daejeonella; species Daejeonella thalpophilum_B. The sequence continues at coordinate 16,158 of CAMCTU010000040.1, read as the reverse complement.
TTTTTTAAATTGAGAGGATCATTCGCTAATGTAAAAGACGCATTAACTCAATCAACAATAGGAACAACTCCTGCGGATGGATATCCTGTGGGTTATGGTGAACAGTATTTTTCACCATATGATGGACCAACGTACCAAAATTCATCTTTTTACAGTACTCCTTTTACTTTCAATAATCAACCTGCAGCAAGATTTACGAATGTACTTAGCAATCCTGACCTACAGCCAAGTACTACTTCACAAATTGAATTGGGTGGTGATTTGAGAGTACTAAAGAATAGAATTGGTTTGGATTTCACCTATTTTAAATCAGATGAAGGACCACGAATTTTCAATCTTCCTATTTCGACAACAACCGGTTATTCATCTACTTTGGTGAATGGTATTAAAACTGAAAAAACCGGATTTGAAATTGCCTTAAATGCATCTCCGTTAAAAAATTCAAATGGACTTTCATGGGATTTAATTGCCAATTATTCAACCTTTAAGGAAACTTTAAGTGAAATTTTTCCAGGTGTAACCAACTTAAATACATTTTTCAAGGTTGGGGATCGATTGGATAAGTTTTACGGTAGAGCATTTGTAAGAAATCCGAATGGGGAAATTATAAATGATGCATCTGGCCGACCGATATATAACCCTGTGAATCAATTTTTAGGCCATATAAATCCTGATTATGTACTAGGTTTAAATAACAGATTAGGGTATAAAAACGTTTCTTTAAGCTTTCAATTTGATGGGAGATTCGGCGGTGTAATATCTAACTATATTCAAAGACAGACTTACAGAGGTGGCCGTCATATAGGTACTTCAACAGGTGATATGGCTGCAGCTAGATATCAGGATTTCCTAGGTGTAAAAGCATATGTTGGTCAAGGTGTACAAATTGCAAATAGCGCAGCTATAAAGTATGATGCAGATGGCCGTGTTACAAATTTTTCTGAGTTAACGTATAAAACTAACGATACGAAGCAGTTTGTGCAGGATTATGTTAGCCGTTATTACAATTCTGACGAAGGAAACCTGATGGACAGAAGCTTTGGAATGTTGAGGGAAGTAGTTATCGGATATAACTTTCCAACAAAATTGTTTAAGAATAAAGTACAGACTTTCAGTGTCTCTCTTGTTGGAAGAAATCTATTGTATTTCGCCGAGAAAAAAGATATTGACTTGAATCAATACATAGGTGATGGAGGTTCAGGCTTACAAACACCATCTACCAGAAGATATGGCTTAAATCTTAATGTCACGTTCTAATCAAAAAAAAAGAAATCATGAAAATTTTAAAGTATAGTTTAGTTCTGATGCTAGTATTTAGCTTCATGGCTTGTGAAAAAACTTTTGAAGAACTGGAAGTGGATAATAACCGTCCTGTTGCTGTACCTGCTTCTTTAGTACTTCAATCAATCCAATTTGATATGTACAATAATACTGGTCGTGCTTTCAGTGCGGAAATGCGCTGGAATCAGTTCTATTGTTCAAATTATAATTATTATGCAACAAATGAATATACCTGGTCTGAAGTTACCAATCACTTTTTTACATTAAAAAATGTGATTAAAATGGAAGAGGAGGCCAGAAAGGCTGGTTTAGATGCAGTCAATCCTTATTCTGCAATAGGTAAATTTTTCAAAGCGTTCTTCTATGATCAAATGTCAAAGCGTGTAGGAGATTTGCCATTGACTGAAGGTCTACAAGGTATCACAGTTCTAAGTCCGAAATATGATACTCAAAAACAAGTTTATATTCAGATTTTAAAATGGCTGGAAGAGTCTAATGCTGAATTAAGTACATTGATAACAAAGGGAAACCAAACCCTTACCGGTGATATTTATTATGGTGGTGATTTAAGAAAATGGCAAAAGGCCGTTAATGCATTTCAGTTGCGTATACTCGTTCTCTTGAGCAAAAAAGATGGAGATGCTGATCTGGCAGTAAGAACAAAATTTGCAGCAATAATTGCTAATCCTGCCAAATATCCACTCATGGCCAACGTAGGCGAGAGTCTTCAGTTTGTTTCAAATCAATTCAACAAGTATCCATCAAATCCGGATAATTTTGGATTTGACGCTACCAGACAAAACATGTCAAGAGCATATGTTGAAAGGTTAACCGAGCGTAATGACCCTAGGGTAATGGTAACTTGTGAACCAGCGGGATCGCAGCTCAAGGCCGGGAAACTAGCTTCTGATTTTTCCAGTTATGTGGGTGCAAGTTCAGGTGAAGATTTAGCAGATATGTCATCCAAAGCTGGCATAAATAATGGTGCAGATTTTGCTCCAGGACAATATTCATTTCAAAACAGAAGAAGATATTATACTAATTATGTTGGGGAGCCAACATTTATAGTTTCTTATCCTGAAATGTGTTTCAATATTGCGGAAGGGATCCATAGAACCTGGGCAAGTGGTAGTGCATCACAATGGTATGAAAATGGTATCAAAGCATCAATGGATTTTTATGGAATTAAAAATGGTGCAAATACAATGACCTATTCACGCAATGGAAGCAGAGATGCTGCAGATTCAAGAACTTTTAATATTGACTTTAATCTTGCAACATACTTGGCTCAGGCTAATGTTAGATATGAAGCTGGCAATGTAGGCTTGGAGAAAATCTTAACCCAAAAGTATCTAGCATTTTTTATGAATTCCGGAATGGAGGCCTATTTTAACTGGAGAAGAACAACTTATCCAACTTTTTATGCAGGAGTAGGAAATGGAAACTCAAACAGAATTGCTTTGAGATGGATTTACCCGCTTACAGAACGCACAAGCAATGCAACTAATTACAAAGCTGCGATTGATGCTCAATTTGCAGGAAAAGATGATATCAATGATCTGATTTGGTTGTTGAAATAGTAAAATACTGAGTAAAAACATAAAGGCGGAATAATATTATTTCGCCTTTTTGTTTACAGGATATTAATAATTGGATAATATTTTTTTTGTTTATTGCCCCTCGGATTAAATATTTGGGATTATCTTTAATTTATTTCTGGAAACCTTTGTTACCTGGTTTTTTACATCTAAATTCTAAGTGAAATAATAATTAATGAATAATTCTACTTATGCCAGATTTGAAGTTTCTGGAAAGAAAATGGAATTAATTCAGGACGAATTACCTGAATTAAAGGAAGGAGAAATCTTAGTAAAAAACACGTTCACAACACTTTGCAGAAGTGATCTTTACACCTATGAAGGAGTTAGGAAAGAGAAGTCACCGACAATTTTGGGTCATGAAATCACCGGATTTATTGTAGCATTTGGGCCAGATTGTCCAAAGTTTGATAACAGGGGTGCGAAACTAAAAATTGGAGATCGAATCACATGGGCAATTTTTGCCAGTGATCCTGAAGATCCAAATTCAAAAAGAGGATTTCCTCAAAAGGCAAAAAATATTTTTAAATACGGGCATGAACAAATCACGGAAAGCAGCAATTTTCATGGAGGATTATCACAATACACCATCATAAGAAAGTATACTCCGCTTGTGATCTTAAAAAATGTGATCTCAGATAAAGTTTCGGCCTTGATAAATTGTTCCGTATCAACTATGGCTGCATCAATCCGCTTGGCAGGTGATTTGAGAAATAAGCATGTTTTAATAAGTGGCGCAGGAATGTTAGGAATTGTTGGTAGTGCAATGGCTTCTACTCTTGGATCTGCTACTGTTTCAACAATGGATATCAATAATGATAGACTAAAAATTTCAAAATTGTTCGGTTCAAAGTATACAGGTAATGATATCAGTGATTTTAATAGAAAATTTGACATTATTATCGAAACAAGCGGGGTTCCCGAAGTGATGTGCACATCACTACAACATTTGGGTATTGGAGGTATTGCAGTTTGGCTGGGGGCGGTTTTTCCGCAGGCAGACCTTAAAATCAATGCAGAATTTATCGTTAGAAATTTAATTACTATTAAAGGTTTACATAATTATAATGATTTTGATTTGGTTTCGGCAGTAGATTTTATTGAACATAACTATAAGGTTTTTGACTTTGAAAAACTTATAGCTGGCGACTTTGATTTGCAATCTGTCAATGAAGCTTTTGAATATGCTATTGATAAAAACCCATATAGAGTAGGTATTTTAATATCCTGATAATTTCCATTCCCTTCAATCCCTGTTTATATTTAAAGTATCAATGAAAGAATCGAAAAGTAGGATTAGTAAAGAAGATCTGAATTTCTTATTAACAGCATCCTCTGCTGCATTTATTACCTACCTGAGTATGTATGCTTTCAGAAAGCCATTTACCGCAGCAACCTTCGATCAGTTATCACTTTGGGGTATCGATTATAAAATTTTATTGATTATTTCTCAATTGGTTGGGTATACCATTTCCAAGTACGTAGGTATTAAATTAATTGCTGAATTAAAACCCGAAAAAAGAACAAAGACATTAATTTACCTGATGTTATTTGCCTGGATTTCTCTGTTCTTTTTTGCTGTAACACCTTATCCATATAATTTCCCGTTAATGTTTTTAAATGGACTGCCCTTGGGGATGATATGGGGTGTGGTTTTTAGTTATCTCGAAGGGAGAAGATTTACCGAACTTCTGGGTGCTGTTATGGCTTCGAGTTTTATTGTTGCTTCTGGTCTGGTTAAAGGCGTTGGTAGATATACCATTGATCAGTGGTCTGTACCTGAGGTCTGGATGCCATTTTTAACCGGATTGATTTTTTTGCCGGCACTTATTTTTGGAGCAAAACTTTTACACAAATTACCTCCACCAAACAAGGAAGATATATTATTGAGAACAGAAAGAGTACCGATGAATTATGAAGACAGAAAATTATTTTTTCGTCGCTTCGTTCCCGGTATTATCTTTTCAGTTTTGATTTATGTAGGGCTCACGATTTTCAGAGACCTGAGAGATAATTTTGCAATTGAATTCTGGACAGGTTATGGATACACCAATACTCCTGCCCTTTTAATTTTTTCTGAAATACCGATAGCTATTTTGGTTCTAATCATCATTGCTTTAATGATTTTTATTAAAGACAATAAGTTTGCTTTTTTTATGAATCTTGCGGTGAATTTATTTAGCGGAATATTTTTACTAATTATAACAGTCTTGTTGATGCTGGATAATTTTGATCCGGTTTATTGGATGATCTTATCAGGATTTGCAATGTATTTACCTTATATTATTTTTCATACTGTCTATTTTGAGCGTTGGATAGCCTATTTTAAAATCAAAAGCAATATTGGCTTTCTGATGTATATTTCTGATGCCGCAGGCTATCTGGGTAGCACATTTATTTTGTTATTCAAAAATTTCAACTCCTACCAAATTTCCTGGATTGATTTTTTCAAAATAAGTGGATTAGCAACTTCAGTATTGATAATTGTGTTATCAGTATTGACTTATTTTTATTTCAAAAGGCAACATTTAAAATACCAGGTCTCATAAACTATTCAATGAGTAATAAATCAGCAATTGTAATCGGTGCAGGAATTCTGGGCATGGCCACTGCAAGAGCCCTTGCTATAAAGGGGTATAAAGTAAAAGTTATTGAGCGATCTCAATTCTCAATTGGAGCCTCTATTAGAAATTTTGGAATGTTATGGCCAATAGGTCAACCTGATGGTGCTCTTTATCAAAGAGCAATCAGATCTCAGGAAATTTGGAAAGAATTTTTAAATGCGAGTTCCATTCCCTACGATTCTTGCGGAAGTCTGCATTTGGCTTACTCTAAAGAAGAGTGGGATGTTTTGCAAGAGCTTAATCAAATTTTTGGGGAATCAGGAAGACCCGTTAGCATGATCAATCCTGAAACAATTGGAAATAGATTTGATGGCATAAACCAAACTAATTTGAAGGGTGGTTTATTTAGCGCCGACGAAGTTATCATCGATCCCAGAGAGGGAATCCGTAATTTACCACCTTATCTAGAGCAGAAATTTGGAGTTGAATTTATATGGGGAACGGCAGTTTCAAGAGTATCGCCGGGCTCAGTTTATTCAGGTAAAAATAGATTTGATGCGGATTTGATATTTATTTGCTCAGGCGCAGATTTTGAAGTTCTTTATCCGGAATTTTTTAAGCAACAGGAAATCACAAAATGCAAATTACAAATGATGCGTTTTAAATCCGGAAAACCTGATTACAAAATAGGTACTTCTATATGTGGCGGCCTTTCTTTGTTACATTATAAAAGCTTCACGGCTTCGAAAGCACTGGAAGTATTAAAATTGAAATTACAGAATGAATTACCCGAACATATCAAATGGGGTATTCATGTTATGGTTTCACAAAATATGCAGGGAGAATTGACTGTTGGCGACTCGCATGAGTATGGATTGGATTTTGATCCGTTCGACAAGCATTATATAAATCAACTGATTTTGGGTTACTTGAAGACTTTATTAAATATTGATGAATGGAGATTGGTAGAATCCTGGAATGGAATTTATCCGAAAATGACCAATGGAAAAACAGACTTACATGTTGAGGTTGAGAGCGGGGTTCATATTGTAAATGGGATAGGTGGCAACGGCATGACTTTATCCTTTGGTTTTGCCGAAGAAATTGTAAACAAAATTTAAAATTGATTATGTTAAATCCAATAACAAAGCAAATAATTGACTTATTTGAATCCAAAGGCGGTTCTATGTATGGTGGCGAAGCGGTAACTCAATTAGAGCATGCGTTGCAGGCCGCAGATCTGGCAAAGAAAAATCATGCTTCTGATAGTCTTATTGCGGCTTCGTTATTACATGATGTTGGCCATTTATTACATGACTTGCCAGAAATGGCGAGTGAAGATGGTATTGATGATGTACATGAGGATCTGGCAGCCCGGTTTTTAAAAGAATATTTCATAGACGCAGTCACAGAACCTGTAAAACTGCATGTTCAGGCAAAGCGCTATCTATGTGCTGTAGAACCCGGATATTATGAATCCTTGTCTCAACCTTCAAAAATAAGCCTGGCACTTCAGGGTGGAATCATGGTGGATCAGGAAATTGTGGAATTTCAAAAGAATCCTTACTACAATGATGCAGTAACATTGAGAAAATGGGATGATTTGGCTAAAGTTTCAAATCTGGATTGTCCTGATTTAAATGATTATATTATTTCAATCGAAAAGTCATTAAAATAAGATTTATGAAGATTAAAATGGTTGTATTTGATATGGCTGGGACCACTGTTGATGAGGATAATGTTGTATATAAAACCCTACAGGAGGCAATTGTCAAACATTCGATTCCGGTTACCTTGGAAGAGGTTTTAAGTCATGGTGCCGGAAAAGAAAAACTTCAGGCTATTTTAGATATTCTGGATCAAACTAAACATACTGCAAGTCCGGAAATAGCAAAAGAGATTTATAATTATTTTATAGACAGATTGACAATTAATTATAAGACCCTTGAAATTAAAGCCTTGCCAAATGTGGAAAGAGTATTTAAGGAGTTAATGCAACGGGATATCAAAGTTGTATTAAATACAGGGTATAATCGTGAAACAGCTGAATTCCTGGTAGAAAAATTGGGATGGGAATTATCTGCAGATTATGACTTATTAGTTACAGCAAGTGATGTGAAACAAAATCGGCCACAACCGGATATGATATTATTTGCCATGAAAGAATTTAAAATTAATGATCCTTCATCTGTTATAAAAATTGGTGATTCTGCCATTGATATTCTTGAGGGCAAAAATGCAGGTTGCAGTTTAAACATCGGGATAACAACTGGCGCACAAACCAAAGAGCAGTTATCAGTGGCTAATCCTGATTTCATTACAGATGATATATATAGTATTATAGAAATTATAGATATCAGAAATTAAATTATTAGGATTAATTGAAACCGTTTATAGGCATTGTTGAGCTATTAAATCCTGCCTGTAAAATTGGGTATCTGCTAATTAATTTCAACTCATCATTTTTTTAGAAATCTGTCATGTAAGTGTATTAGGTAACAATTTGCTGTTAATGCCTTAATATTTAGATAATAAGAGTTTTGTAATTTCGTTTAAAATTTTGAAAAAATTGAATCAAATCCACTCATTTTTATCTGAACTTTTTTTCAACCTCCTTTTTATTCGCTTTTCTAAGATCGGATCCATTTTTAGGCATTAGAATGAAAAAAGGAAAAAGGCAGATAGATATACTCGTGATTTCAGATGTACACCTGGGCACTTATGGTTGCAGGGCTAAAGAGCTTTTGCATTATCTGAAATCAGTCAAGCCAAAAATTGTTGTGCTGAATGGCGATATCATTGATATATGGCAATTTAGTAAAAGTTATTGGCCAAAATCACACATGAAAGTGATCAAACATCTGATGAACTGGTTGGGTAAAGGTGTAAAAGTCTATTATGTAACAGGTAATCATGATGAAATGCTGAGGAAGTTTGAAGGCTTTAAAATGGGTTCATTTAACATTGTGAATAAGTTAGTTCTAGAACTTGATAATAGTGAAAAGGCCTGGATCTTTCATGGAGATGTTTTTGATGTAACCATGCAGCATTCTAAATGGCTTGCCAAACTGGGCGCTATTGGGTATGATTCATTAATTTTGATCAATAGTCTCGCAAACTGGATTTCAGAGAGAATTTTTAATAGAGGAAAACTATCCTTTTCTAAAAAGCTGAAAAATAGTGTAAAAGGTGCCGTTAAGTTCATCAATAGTTTTGAAGAAACAGCAGCAGATATTGGCATCAGCAATAATTACAACTATGTAATATGTGGCCATATCCATCATCCTGAAATGCGTATGATTGAAAAGGATAATGGAAGTATCATGTATTTGAATTCAGGCGACTGGATTGAGAATCTGACTTCACTTGAATACTATGATAGCAAGTGGAATCTTTATCATTTTGGCGATTCAGAAAGAATAGCTATGTTGAATTTGCCAGAAGATGAATCAGATGAAATGAATATCAGACAATTGTTTAATAAAATGCTGGCTGAATTCAATTTAAAAAGTTCATGAAAATTTTATATGCAATCCAGGGTACTGGAAACGGACATGTAACACGTGCAAGAGAGATTGTACCCTTATTGAAGAAGGATCATGATCTGGATATTCTGATCAGTGGTATTCAGGCTGATGTTGAACTGCCTTTTGAAATCAAATATCGTTTTCATGGATTAAGTTTCATTTTTGGGAAAAAGGGCAATGTTGATATCGCCGAGACCTATAGAAAATCGCGATTGAAGCGGCTAATGCGTGATATTAAATCACTTCCTGTGGAGGATTACGATCTGGTAATCAGTGATTTTGAACCTGTTTCTTCCTGGGCCTGTTATTTTAGCGGTAAAACTTGTATTTCAGTTAGCCACCAGGCTGCGGTTTTAAACAAGAATGCACCCAGATCACGTAATTTTGACCCTATTGGTAAGGCCATTTTACGTACTTACGCACCCTCGACAAGTCAGTATGGTTTTCATTTTAAATCATATGATACTAATATATTTACCCCGGTAATTCGAGCTGAAGTTAGAATGAAAAAGCCACAGTGCTTAGGTCATTATACAGTATATCTTCCTGCATACGATGATGCAAGAATTATCAAAGTTCTTTCTAAGATTGAGAATGTTGAATGGCAGGTATTCTCAAAGCATAATAAGCAGTCTGTTCGCCATCAAAACATCTGGATCCGACCAATAAACAATGATGAGTTTATTGATAGCATGTCAAAATCAACCGGTGTTTTATGTGGTGCAGGATTTGAAAGCCCTGCGGAAGCGATGTTTTTAAAAAAGAAATTGATGGTAATTCCGATGAAGGGCCAGTACGAGCAGCAATGTAATGCTGCAGCGCTTGAGGAGATGGGTGTACCGGTAATACAAAGTCTCAAAAAAAAGCACCTACAAAAAATGATGGATTGGGTTTTAACTGGGGAAATAATTCCTGTAAATTATCCTGATATTACCGAGACTATTTTAAGTGATATAATTAAGTTAGAAGCAAAAGCAAGAATTGACAAAATGGAATTAACCAGGCATCAATCAGATTTTCAATTAACGGAAGGTACCAATTTCTTAAAAAAACTTAATAGGATAGCATCGGGTAGATTTTGATGGTCAGAAGAGCAGATTTTGACAAAGATTTTGTTTGGGGAGTTGCTGCCTCTGCGTTTCAAACGGAGGGAGCAGTTGAGGTTGATGGAAAGGGTCTGTCTATTTGGGATGAATTTTCAAGAAAAAAGGGAAAAATCTTTAATAATCATTCGGCAGATATTAGCTGCGATTTTTACAACCAATATACAAGGGATATCGCATTGATGAAATCAATGCATATCAATAATTTTCGATTTTCAATTTCATGGTCCAGGATTTTTCCAAGTGGAATAGGTGAGGTAAACACCAGAGGTGTAGACTTTTACGACCGTATCATAGACCTTTGTTTAGAATTAGGGATAACACCCTGGCTTACCTTGTATCATTGGGATCTTCCTTTGGCATTGCAACAGAAAAAGGGATGGGCAAATAGGGATATTGTAGACTATTTTTCAGAATATGTAGCATTTTGTATCAATCATTTTGGAGATCGGGTTAAACACTGGATGATATTAAATGAGCCCATGGTATATACCGGTGCAGGTTATTTTTTGGGTATTCATGCACCAGGGAAAAAGGGAGTCGATAATTTTCTTCCGGCAATACACCACTCTGCATTGTCACAGGCTAAAGGTATAAGGATTGCTCAGAGCTTGAGAACTGATCTTGAAGTTGGAACTACTTTTTCATGCTCAGCCATACATCCGCATACCAATAGTGATAGAGACATCAAGGCCGCGCTAAGGGTTGATGCATTAGTTAACAGGCTATTTGTTGAACCTTTAAATGGTTTGGGCTATCCAATGAAAGATATTCCATTTTTAAAGAAGATCGAAAAATATATACTTCCTGGAGATGAAATTGGATTACAGGCAGAACCTGACTTTATAGGCATTCAAAATTATACGAGGGAGGTTGTAAAACATTCCTATTTTACACCTTATATTAATTCAACTTTGGTTAACGCTAAAAACAGAGTTAACGAAGTAACTGAGATGGCATGGGAAATTTATCCGCAAGCTATGAACGAAATGCTCCACCAATTTTCAAAATACAATTTTCAAAAATTATATGTAACAGAAAATGGTGCTGCTTTCCCTGATATAGTTGAAAATGGCAATGTTCATGACGTAAAAAGAATGAATTACCTTCAGTCCAATATTGCTGAAATATTGAAAGCAAAAAAAGAAGGTGTCAATGTACAGGGATATTTCGTGTGGAGTTTTACTGACAATTTTGAATGGGCAGAAGGGTACCGCCCCCGTTTCGGTTTAATTCATGTAGATTATGAAAGCCAAAAAAGGATTGTTAAGGCATCAGGACATTGGTACAGTCGCTTTTTGGCAGATGTTTAATCATGTTTTACTAGTCGCAAATTGAATCTGCCATATAGATTTAAGCCATTCTACTATCAGGGTCTTGAATTTTGTAAATCTTTTTGCAGGACAGAAATTGTTTGGTTTTTCCCGCCATACTTTTCATGTCATACCGACTTAAAATCTTTCTGAAGTTCTATTTAAATTGAAGAACTATCATTTTTTAGAAAGCAAAGACTGTGCATCTTCGGTTCTGCTAATCCCGTGTTCTGCCCTAGTTTTTTGCTGTATATTCAGTAGGTATAATGAAATTGGGTATCGCAAAAAAGCTAGAGCTGCCACCCGGGTTTCTTATAAAGGGCAAATGGTCCTTTTGTCGGTTTGTCCGTCCCGATGAAATACAAAATCAGGTAAAATAAACCTTGCCGGAGGTTTAGCTTCCGGCTGTTGCAATTTCAAAAAGAATATGATTTTGTGCCGGAATTAAGCCGAAGGAAAGGACTGAAGCAGCCTATGAAACCTAGGATTTGCTTTTCAAAATCAAATTTTTATTGGTCCATAGCCTTTATCTGAAAATTAAATCCATGATTTTTAAACTTGCTAACATTGAACTCATTTAATTAGGTTTTTAATTTCATAATATTTTATCTACTTTAATTTATTGTTTCAAAATGAACCTTAATATTAAACCTTAAAAATTGAATTTGTTATGAGTCAAACTATTAATGCAAACCGTCTGTTTCTGGCGAGTTGTTTTGCACTGATTACTACGGCCTTTTCGTTTAGTATACGAGCTGGAATCTTAACCCAGCTCGGGACTGAATTGAATTTGGATCCGGTACAGTTAGGTCACATTAATCAGATGTGGTTTTTGGGCTTCCCTATATCTATGATTCTGGGAGGTATTTTTTACTCGAGTATTGGCCCTAAATTAATTATGCAGATTGCATTACTAGCGCATGCAATAGGTATTATTTTAACAATTTATGCTACCGGATATGACACTTTACTGATTTCAACCTTGTTAATTGGTTTAGGTAATGGTTGTACTGAAGCTGCTTGTAATCCAATGATTGCTGATTCATATTCTGGATCAGATTTCAGCAAAAAGATGAATCGCTTTCACATGTGGTTTCCAGGCGGGATAGTTTTAGGAGCATTGATCTCTAAATTTATGACGGAGGCAAACATGAGCTGGCAGTCGCAAATCTGGGTAATTCTGATACCTACAATTATTTATGCTTTTCTGTTTTTCGGACAAAATTTTCCAAAACCGAGAATCGTCAAAAATTCTACTTTGGATAATTTTAAGGCGATGTTAAATCCACTGTATCTGTTTATGGCAGCTTGTATGGCATTGACAGCTATTTCTGAATTTGGTCCGCAACAATGGGTTGGCCCTATTCTGGCTAAGGCTGGGGCAAGTCCAATGCTTATTTTAGCTCTTGTAACCGGCTTAATGGCAGTAGGAAGGTATTTTGCCGGCTCACTGATCAAACAACTCAATACAGTTGGGGTATTGTTAGGTTCTGCAGTATTTGGAGTTCTTGGAATTTACATGATGAGTACAATGGACGGTCCAATGCTCTATGTGGCAGCCGTATTTTATGCACTCGGAATCTGTTATTTCTGGCCTAATATGATCGGCTTTATTGCAGAAAATATGCCTCAGACTGGTGCTCTTGGACTTTCAATCATGGGGGGCATCGGAATGTTTTCTTCTTCGATGTTTCAACCAATCATTGGTGGATGGATTCAGGATAATAAAGTTGCTGCAGTTGCTCAGGGTTTAGCCGGAGATGCAGCAGATTTAGCTGCTGGTCAGGCAACTCTATCCAATATGCTTATTTTCCCTGCGATTCTGATTGTCGCTTTTCTTGGGTTGTATTTTTACATGAAAAAACAAAAGGATCTCAATCCGGCTGTTTAACATAATAGAAGAGGGGGCATTTGCCCCCTCTTCTATTATGTCAGCTCATGATATTAAATTTTTAATATCGATGATTATAATAATGAGCACCGGAATAATTTTTTTTGTTAAAAATTCCGAAAAACCATCTTAAGCTAAAAAATTAAACCATTTCAGCATCATAGATAACAACTTTATTCCAGAGACTACTATAGTTTTTCACGAAATCCAGATGTATTGGATCTGTTTGATAGATCGCTTCCCCAGCAATGTCATCAAAGAATAGTAGTAATGATACCCCCCAGCTAGTATCTATAACATCTCTTTTTTCTGTTCCGGCTACTATTCCTACATGTATTTGGCGAACAGTCTTGATTTTTTTCAGGGTATTTACACCATCGATAAGCTTTTGCCGGTCTTCCGGATTTTTTAGCCAGAAATACACCTGATGCGCAATTTTGTTGTCCTTGGTTTTCATAATTAATGTTTCAGCCATTGTTGTGCTGCCTGCAGTAAGAATAGCCGCAGTGCTGATAAATTTTCGTCTAGTTGATTTGTTCATGATTTAATGTTTGAAATAGCTATATGGAATTAATTTTTTGAAATGATTTACTTTATAATTGCGCTGGTATCCATTTCCCAATCATCTGTTCTGAATAAATTAACAGGTAATCCTTCTTTATTAAACAAATTGGGAATTGCTGTGTTATTGAATGCAAACCTCACGGCTACCGGATTTTTAATGTTTTTATTAGAGACAATAATTGTATTACCTTCTATTTTAGCCTGGGCAGGTAGAAATCTTTTATCGTCTGCCGCAATTTCAAGACTTGAAATCTGATCTCCTTTAGCAATCAATCCATTTGCTGCATTATTAAAATGAATTTTTATTTTATCTTTTTCGACAACATGATTACTGTAAACAGGACTGTCAAAGCTAATATCATTGAAACCATATGTTTTATTCAAAGCCATATCTGATAGGCGTTTAGCAACTTCTTTCTTTAGTATGGGATGAATATTCGTCGTGTCGGGAATTAAATCTGTAATTACGACCATGCCAGTATTAGGATGACTTGCCGATCTGGTTTGTGTTTCGCGAAGCAAAGCCCCAACATTTTTAAATCCATAAGTGAATGGGGCAATTTGAACGAAGTAAAATGGGAAATTTTTATTCCATTGCAGACGCCATGCATCAATCATTCCTGTGAATAATTTCTCGTAGGCATAATATGTTCTGACATTGCTTTCACCCTGATACCAGATTGCACCTGCAATAGCGTAATTCGTTAATGGATAAATCATGGCATTGTAAGCCATTGCAGTTTGATGCGGCCAACCGGGCTGTGATTTTAATTCTTCAGCTCCCTTTTTAATAGTCATATTATTATTCACTACAAATGCTGGAGTCCAGGTTTCAGCAGGTGTTCCTCCCCAATTTGAATTAATCAGACCAATTGGAGCATTCATTTTTTCATTCAGGTTTTTTCCGAAAAAATATCCAATTGCACTGAATTTGTACATTTCTTCTGGTGAACATACAACCCATTTCCCATCCAGATTTTCCTGTGGAAACATAGAAGTTGACTTGCTCACATAAAATAACCTGATTTTATTATTCCGGGCATTTGGGGCTTCATCTATACTTTGAGGCAATTTTTGAGTACCCGACCATTCCATATTACTTTGACCTCCACAAACCCAAACCTCACCGATCAACACATCTTCAAGTTCTATGGTATTGTTTCCCTTTACTGATATTGAATAGGATCCACCGGCTTCAGGGGTTTTGATTTCTGTTAGCCATTTAGCATCATTTGTAGCCTGCGTTTGATAGGTGATCCCATCCCAGCTTGTTTTAATCGATATTTTTTCACCAGGAGAGGCCCAGCCCCAAAGCTTTACATTTGACTTTTGCTGCAAAACCATGTGAGATCCAATAATATTAGGTAGCCTAACATTCCCGGAAACGCTGAGTGATGTGAAGCAAATTAGAATCAGAAATACGATGTGCTTCTTTAGAAATGAAAATTGTTTCATGAAATTTATAGTTTATAATTAATAAATATATAATTGTTTTCAGTGATTATTTAATTAATGAATACTTTTCATCTAAGTTTAGTAATCAATAATTAACATTCAACTACGTACTTTGTGATTGGATATTAATTTTACGAGAGTTGGATCTATTTATGTCTAAAGATCAATATCTAACCACGTTGATTGACTTATATTATGATTTAAAGGACAGATAGATTGCAAATCACATAGCTTGAAGCGAAACTTCAAGTCAATTAGTGTCTAAAATGTATGTTAGATTTATAAAATGCTATGTTTCTATGCCATAGGGCAGATATGTGGTTTTTAAATATTATGTTGAGTTCACGCTAATTTTATGGTCTAATTTTCCTTTTTTAAACAAGAAATAATGAAAAATAAATTGCCTAAGTCCTTCATGTTATTGATTATGATCGCTTTCGTGCCTTCAAAAATTTTCTCTCAGAAAATTGAACATGTAATATTAATTGGTTCTGATGGTTTTGGCGCCTATGCCTTTCAAAATGCTAAAGTACCAAACCTCAGAGCAATGATGAATGAAGGATCATGGAGTTTAGAGGCAAGATCTGTCCTTCCATCCGCAAGTGCTTCAAACTGGGCATCGATGGTTATGGGTGCTGGACCTGAATTACACGGATACACAACTTGGGGTAGTAAAAAGCCAGATATGCCTGCAAGAGTATTAGACGAGTATGGAATGTTCCCAAGTCTTTATGCGCTACTGCGTAAGGCGAGACCGGATAGTGAGATTGGTGTAATTTATGAATGGGATGGTATCGGTTATTTATTTCCTAAGGCAGCAGTAAATCATGACCAAAATCCGGATGGTGATATTGCCATTGCT
>CAMCTU010000039.1 GCA_945878525.1 Sphingobacterium thalpophilum | reverse complement strand
TTTAGGGTTGGAATCCTAAAATTAATTATCCATATTTATAAAATCACATTAAAGAAAAAGAACATGAACAAATTCAAACATTTACTGCTGGCAGTTTTTCTCACAGGGGCAATCGCTGCTCAGGCACAGACGAACAATTCAACTGGCACAGGAAATCAATTTATTAGTTATTCGGGTGCTAAAAACAACCTGAATTACATGTATGCAAGCGAAGCACTTTTTTCCGCCGGGTCTAAAAATTTAGAACATTCAAACAAGAATTATATTCCTGAGTTACTCCGAAAACCTGTCAAAAACGAAGTTAAAATAGAGCGTTACAAAACCATAGTGTTGCGTGATGGAACAAAGATTTATGCGGACGTCTATCTTCCTGCCGCACCCGGAAAATACCCTACGATTGTTGTACGTACTTGTTATGGTGTACAGCGGGACGGGGGACATCAGGATAAAATCAGATTTGCTCAAGAGGGATATGCTGTTGTCTTTGCAGACATCAGGGGTCGTTATGAGAGTGAAGGAATCTGGGATCCTTTCCGCGATGAATCTAAGGACGGTTATGATGTGATTGAATGGGCAGCAGCTCAACCATTTTCAAATGGTAAGGTTGCTACTCAGGGCGGAAGTTACCTTGGACATAATCAATGGGCAGCGATGAGTGCCACTCCACCACATTTGGTAGCGGCATTTCCAGGAGTAGCCTCTACAAATATTTATGCTAACTGGTTAACAATGGGTGGAGCATTCCGTTTGAGTTTTAACTATGGCTGGGGAGTAGTTCGTATGCCTAACCGAATTATGCTACCTCAGTACTGGCATACAGAAGCATATACTCCCGAGGAGTTGAAATATGATAATATTTTATGGCATTTGCCATTAAAAGATGGTGATTTGAAAAGCGCTGGTTATGCCGTTAAGCATTACCGCGACTGGATTAATCATGAGAGTTATGATGATTACTGGAAATCAATCAGTGATGAAGAGAATTTTTCTAAAATGAATGTTCCTGCTCATACCTATGGTGGTTGGTTTGATATTTTCTTAATGGGGACCATTAATGGTTATATTGGGATGAGGAATAAGGCTGCAACACCTGAAGCCCGCGCCGGTGCCCGCATGATCATTGGACCATGGGGTCATGGTCCCTCACAAGTATTTGGAACTGTTGACTTTGGTGCTACAGCTAACATGCAGATGTACAACAGAGAGTTACAATTTTATGATTACCATTTGAAAGGAATCAAAAATGGTTTAGACCTTGAAGATCCGGTACAGTTGTTCTATATGGGTATCAATAAATGGCGAAGTGAAAAGGATTATCCAATTCCGGGAACTCAGTACAAGAACCTGTATTTGAGCAGTAATGGAAATGCAAACTCTGTTCGTGGAGACGGTATATTGAGCTTTGAGGCTCCTAAGAAGGCAGCAAGTGATAAATATACTTATGATCCTAAAACCCCAATCATGACCCTGGGAGGTAATAACTGCTGCGGTACTCCAACTCAAGCCGGTCCTTATGATCAGCGTCCGCTTGAGCGTAGAGAAGATGTATTGGTTTATACCTCTGAATTTTTGAAGAGCCCGATAACTATTGCGGGTCCAATGAAAATGAAATTATTTGCTGCAACAGATGGGCCGGATACCGACTGGATGATTAAACTTGTTGACGTTTATCCTGACGGAAGGGCAATGCCTATCTCTGAAGGTATATTGAGAGCCAGATTCCGTGAAGGGTTGGATAAAATCAAATTACTTACACCTAATCAGGTGTATGAATATGAAATTGAGTTGACAGGTACTGCCAATGTCTTTTTGCCGGGTCATCGTATTCGTGTGGATATTACTTCTAGTAACTTTCCTCAGTTTGACCGTAATCCAAACACTGGTGATCCGTTCGGTAGTAGTGATAGAATTCGGGTTGCTCAGCAAACGATTCATCATGGGGGCGCACGGTTAAGTAGTATTGTGCTTCCGACTGTTCGTCCGCTTGAAAACTAATTTTTTTAATTTCATTATTAACAAAAAATGCCAATCGTGTGATTGGCATTTTTGTTTAATGGCTTGGTTTAAATACTTTAATGATTACGTTTATTTTTGATATGGGAGATAATTTATATTAGCACTTACATTGATCTTTTCTGCAATTTTTTTAAAAACAAGCTTTGGTATATCAATTTTATGATCAACAAGTAGCACTTCAAATTTGGTATCAAGAAGTAAAGAGTTTTCACTGACGGTTAATTTCCCTACAAGATTTCTATTTTGATCAATGCCATGAATGTTCAATATTCCGCTTGCACTAACAGAATATGTCCCCGATTTACTGAAATCAATTTCCTCGTTAATCTTTCCTTTGAATGTAGCATATGGAAACTTTTCACTTTCCATGTAATTCTCATTAAAATGCTGCTGCATCAATTTGTTTTTGAATTGAAATTGTGACACGGGAATACGCACAACCAGTTCTCTGTTTGATAAATTTATAATGGAGCTGGCACGTGTATTTTTTGCATCAATATCTTCCAGCGGAGTTTTTGAGAAAAAGCTAAATTCACTTTTATCGCTGCTGTAAAGTTTATTTTGTGCTGAAGAGAAGTTGAAAATCAGGATAAATGCCGAAAATAACAAAAAGTGCTTCATGGTTTCATTTTGCTTTTTTTCTCAAATGAAAATGTTCTCGAAATGTTGAAACCAAAGTGAATATCCCCGTTTCCCCAACTGCCGTCAGTTTCAGTTATAAATTGTCTTTCAGTCATGCCGAATGAATTGGTAAAAAGCAATTGAAATACATGCCCGCCGGTTTCAAGATCAAAACTGAATGATAAATTATTCTTATACCTTTCATCTATTTGATTAGGGAGTACATAGTTGTATTCACCATTGATTGAAGAACGTTTGGTCAATTTCATTCTACCACCTATTCCGGAGGCAAAAACTGTTCTATTGTCGGTGAATATATCTACTCTATTTCTATGAATTAAAGTCGGACTTATCTGCAATGAGAATGCCTCACTAAATTTTCGCGCAATGAGCATTTGACCAGTATAACTACTCCTGTCATAGCCTGAAAGTTGTGGTGTAGTTTTTTGTGTGCGAATTGCATATCCTCCAAATAGTGTGACAGAAACCGGGATACTGCTTCCGCCCGTAGTTTGTCTAAGCAGTTTGTACTTGGCGAAATAGTCAAATGCTTTCTGAAAGGAACTTCTTCCCATTCCTATCATGAATCGGTCATTGATACCATATTCCAGGCCCAATCGAATTGTTGCAGCATCCAGACCGAAGAATTCTTCAAATCCTCTGTTTAATCGATCAAAACGGTGAGAAATAATGAAATCTAAATTATTCTTACCTACAGTTTCAACAGAATGTCCGTTAATTAGTCGGCTTGCCTTGAATGTAGCTGCCCTGATAAAAACTTCATTACTATCTGAAACGAGTTTCATAAGGTCTTCCTGTGAAAATGCAGAAAACGGCAGCAATAAATAGAAAGACAGTAAAAACTTTTTCATAACACTTAAAATTTTCTAAGGTCAGGCTTCAAATACTCGTAATGTAGTTCCAGTTAGTGTTGTACTGTATTTTTTTAGCGCTGAACTTGCAGGTCCTTGAGTTCTGTTACCATTGGAGTCAAAAATTGATCCATGTGCAGCATCGGTTAGTGAACAAGGGAAATTGTTATTAGCAGAGTTGTATGTTACCGAGTTACCCTGGTGGGTACATGAAGACGAAAGAGCAATATAGTTTGAACCATTCCTGGCAATGATTATGCTATTCATGATAGTCCAGCCCTTTGAATTAATATCAGCATTAGTGCTTACATTCAAAGTGAAATCAATTTTATTACCTGGTGTCGGCGTGGGGGTTGCAGGATTTGGGGTTCCTGTTTCACTTTTACCACAAGCGCCAAGGCATGAACTAATCACCAAGGATCCAGCACTAAGGCCTAATGCTGCAAGAAAGTCTTTACGTTCCATATTAATTTTTGTTTTATTGGTTTCTAAATGTGTTAATCTCTATTAAAAATTATTTAGTATATACGATAAATTAATGTAATTGGTTTACTTACCCTAAATTTAATAAAAGTAAATCGGTTATTTATAATCTCAAATAATTGACTATGAAGACATTATCTTTATTTTTTGTTCTATAGACTTATCATATGCTAAGGCTCAAGATGTATAAAGTTTGTCGAATAAGTTTTAAAATGTAGCATAGCCATCTGCGTTAAAGTTTTTAGCGCTCAACATTGAGGCACAGGATTTGTGAATGGTTCATATTGATATTTAGTCTAATAATCCTAAGGGGAAATCTGTTTCTATTTTCTTATTTCAGCCCTGTGTTTTGCCCTATTTCCTTTCTGGAAATGGAATAAAAATCAAGAAATCTTGTTGCGAAAAACCTGCCTTCAGGATTTGTTTAAGATGGCTTATGGTTCTATTAACGGGCTGCCCCTCCCGATAAAAAACAGTTCCGGGTTAAATAAACCTTGCCGAAGAAGGTATCTTCCGGCTATTGATAATCTGAAACAAAGTACTATTTTTCGCCGGAAAATACTCCGTAGGAAAGGGCTGAACAAAGTTATAAAACCCAGGTGTTGGTTTTAAAAATTATATTTCTCATTACAAACATGACTTTTTGTGGTCACTGTGTTACTGTTAGAATCTAATTTTTTTTCAATTTTCCAATTACATTCTTTATGGTCATTACTTAATTTGATAAATCGAATTATTCCAATAGTTAAAATAAAAAGAATTGAAAATGATAGTATTATTTTTTTCATGAATTGTATTATGATAAATAAGCAATGATTTGTTGCTTGGAAAGTTTTTGCTGCTCACCTGTCTTCATATTTTTCAGACTGAGGAATCCGGTTTCCATTTCCTCACTTCCAATTAGGATAACAAATGGAATATTTTTATCATCTGCATAGCTCATTTGTTTTTTCAGTTTGGCCGAGGAAGGATAAATTTCGGCACTGATTCCCGCATTTCTTAATTGCTGAAGTAAGGTTAATGCATAGTTTTCGGCTTCGTAATCAAAATTACTGATGAGCACCTTTGTGCTTTGAGAAGTATTTTCAGGAAAAAGTTTTAACTCCTCAAGTACATCATAAATGCGGTCTGCACCGAATGAGATACCTACCCCTGTCAAATCACTGAGTCCGAACATTCCTGTAAGGTCGTCATAACGTCCCCCACCTCCGATACTTCCCATAGCCACTTCATTGGTTTTTACTTCGAAGATGGCACCTGTGTAATAGTTTAATCCACGTGCAAGGGTGATATCAAGTTCGAGCTTGAGTATTGAGTACTGCGAGTCGGGTATGGAGAGCCGACTCAGGTACGAAAATATAGTTTCAATTTCAGAAATTCCTTTCAAACCTGTTTTAGATGAAGCAAGCACTGAACGAAGGCTGTTCAGCTTTTCTTCATTTGATCCACTCAGGTTGATGATTGGTTTGAGTTTATCGATATCTGATTCGGTAAAACCGCGTTCAATCAGTTCTTTGCTAACTCCTCCAAAGCCAATCTTATCCAGTTTATCGATTGCTACAGTCATATCAATTATCAGTTCAGGCTTTCCAATAATGTCGGCAATACCGGATAGAATTTTACGATTGTTAATTTTGACAGTAAAATCTTTTAAGCCTAGTCTGTTTAATGCTTCATGATAGATGAGTACGAATTCTGCTTCATTGATTAGACTTTCAGAACCAACAACATCTGCATCACACTGATAAAATTCACGATATCTTCCTTTTTGTGGCCTATCGGCACGCCATACAGGCTGAATCTGATAGCGTTTGAAGGGGAATGAGATTTCATTACGATGCATTACCACATATCGAGCAAAAGGAACAGTGAGATCATAGCGAAGGGCTTTTTCGCTTATCTCAGAAGTAAGGAGTTGTGAGTTTTTGGCAGCGAGTTTAGCAGAAGGCACGTTGGCTAAAAAATCACCGGAATTCAGTACTTTAAAGATCAGTTTATCTCCTTCATCACCATATTTCCCGGTAAGTGTAGAAAGATTTTCCATTGTTGGAGTCTGGATTTCCTGATAACCATATTTTTTAAATACTGTACTGATGGTATTGAAAATATGATTCCGCTTTACCATTTCAACAGCTGAAAAATCGCGGGTTCCTTTCGGGATGGATGGTTTAATAACTGCCATAGTGTAAAGGTACGAAAAGGGCTTAAGCTTAAATACCTGCTGTGTACTCGTCTAAAATTTTTTTACATCGTTTTTCAATCATTTGATAGACCGGATCAAATTGATCGTCATCATGGTAAGGGTCAGGAACAATAGCATCTTTCAGGAAGAGACTGATTTTATTTTGCTCTGCTTCGTTTCTGGCCAGGGCTCTCACATCCTGCATGTTATTGTAATCCATTACCAGGATTTGATCAAATTTATCAAAATCTATAACATCAAATTTCCTGCAGCTTTGCAAACTGATATCCAATCCATATTTTTTTGCGATACTGATAGAACGGCTATCCGGTGGCTGTCCAACATGCCATCCACCTGTGCCTGCAGAATCAATTTCCCAGCTTAAACCTTTTTGTTGAGCCAGATGTTCCATGATTCCATGTGCTAATGGAGAGCGACAGATGTTACCCAGACAAACCATTAATATCTTCATAGATTGGTGCTCAAGCTGAAAAAATACTGTTTAATAAGGCTGCAAGATGAATTCCACCCCTTAGCAGTTGCTGGTTTGCAATATCAATGTTATCATAAATATAACGGAAGCCTAATTTATCACCATTACCGACTTTTGCATATAATTTTTCACTGATGCGGTAAGAATCTTTAACCCATTGTGCTACATCCTGTGATTGCATGGAATGAAGCTGATTTTTATCAATGAAATTAATGGAGCGCGAATATTCAGTGTAACTAAGCTGTTGTGAATCAATCAGATCTGAATCCCAGACGCGGTGTAAATTTGTATTCTGTCCGAACCAGGTTAATTGAATTTTATTACCTCCCAGATCTTCAAAACGACCAGTATGCATAGGTTGATGGATATCGCCAACAAAATGGATCAGCAAACGCAGGTACATTACCTTTTTTTCCTGTTCAAGATTTTTCTTTTTTAACTCAGCAGTCAAAAACAGGATTTTTGTATAAATATCTGTAATTGTATCACGTTTTAAAGCAGAATCAAGTTGCTCTTCGTTTAATCCGGCGGGTAGATTAATGTAGTGCCAGTTGCTGATGTAATTATAAGATGGTTCAGACTTAATAAAATCTGCCCAGTTACTGGCCATTGCCAGATTTTCATTTCCTAGAATTAATTTTATTTCACGGCTTGTTTGCTTATTGAGGTAACTCTCAGCTAATTGGCCTACCACCCTGTGTCCCAGAAGTCCCCATGCCATAGACTGAACAGGAAGATAGAGTAAGAAAAATGCCAGAAGTATTTTCTTTTGGAATTGTATTTTCATGATAAAATTAGTTTAAGGGTTTCTGAACACATATTGTTCTCTGAATGAGGGATAAATTTATATTAGAATGTTGTTTTAAACTTTCGAGGAATAAACTGTCACCGGTATTTTTTCTTATGATAAATACCGGAAGATATTGACCAATACGATAGCATCCTGATATTTTCTGCTTAAAATTTGATTTTGTAAAAGTCGTTGATAGAATAAGAGTGTCCCCCTTGGTAAGGTAGGTCCCTTTGGCATATTCTGTCCAGCTTCCATTTCTAAAGCAGGAGTCAGGATAGGTGTTTACTTTGGCGAAAGTTTTTATTGTAAGGTAAACAGAATCGCAGGAAAATTGAATATGATGCCTTGAATATTGCAGCCGTTCATTCTGATAATCAACCTTATCTTCTTCCCATATTCCCTGAATACTTTCTGTGCCTTTACCCTGAAGATTAGGGTTGAATTTACAGGATACCAGAGCAAGTACTAAAATGAAAAAAAAGAAAATGCTGGCGTTTTTAACCATTTTTAATTTATAAATATCTCCCCTATTCCGATGCGATGGAAAGCTGTTCTAGTTATTTTAAACCGCCAATCATATCTTCAGGACGAACCCATTGGTCAAATTGGTCATTGGTTAGTAAACCAAGACCAATTGCAGCTTCCCGAAGTGATTTGTTTTCTTTGAGTGCGGTTTTAGCAATTTTAGCAGCATTTTCATAACCTATATGAGGATTAAGTGCAGTAACAAGCATCAAAGAGTTTTCAAGATGCTTCTTAATACCTTCATAATTTGGTTCAATTCCTGCAACGCAATTGTTTGTGAATGATACGCAGGCATCTCCGATTAATCGTGCAGACTGTAAAAAATTAGCCGCCATAACTGGTTTGAACACATTCAGCTCATAATGACCATTAGATCCACCAATACTTATCGTAACATCATTACCCATAACTTGAGCTGCAACCATCGTTACTGCTTCATTTTGGGTTGGATTTACTTTTCCAGGCATGATTGAAGATCCGGGCTCATTATCAGGAATATGGATTTCTCCTATACCCGACCGAGGGCCTGAAGCCAACATGCGTATATCGTTTGCAATTTTCATTAGAGAAACAGCTATTTGTTTTAATGCACCATGTGTTTCAACGATCGCATCATGTGCCGCCAATGCTTCAAATTTATTTTCTGCAGTTATAAAAGGCAGTCCGGTAAATTTAGCAATGTACGCTGCAACACTAAGGTCATATCCTTTCGGAGTATTGATACCTGTTCCAACTGCGGTTCCACCCAATGCCAATTCTGAAAGATGATCCAGTGTATTCCTCAATGCTTTTAATCCATGGTTTAACTGAGAAACATATCCAGAAAATTCCTGCCCTAAAGTTAAAGGTGTTGCATCCATTAAGTGAGTGCGACCGATCTTAACTACATTTTTAAATTTTTCAGCTTTAAGATGAAGCGTGTCTCTTAGTGTCTCTATACCCGGAATAGTGGTTGCTATAACCATTTTGTAGGCTGCAATATGCATTGCGGTTGGATAGGTATCATTTGATGACTGCGACTTATTCACGTCGTCGTTTGGATGTACAAAGGTTTTTCCTTCGCCAAGTCTGTATCCCTGAATCACGTGTGACCGGTTGGCAATAACCTCATTTACATTCATATTTGATTGGGTTCCTGATCCGGTCTGCCATATTACCAAAGGAAATTCAGAAGATAGTTTACCTTCCAGTATTTCATCACAAACTTCTGCGATGAGATCGCGTTTATCGGCCGATAAGATACCGCTATCGGTATTAGTGTATGCAGCTGCTTTTTTTAAATAAGCGAAGGCCTCGATTATTTCTGTTGGCATTGAGGCCTCTGGCCCGATTTTAAAATTATTTCTTGAACGTTCAGTTTGTGCACCCCAGTATTTATCTGCGGGTACATTAACTTCACCCATGGTATCGTGTTCTACTCTGTAGTTCATTGGAATAGGTTTTTTTGTTATGCTGCAAATTTAGATTTTTTTACCCTGAATCTGGGTCTAAAATTTAGATTTAGATTTCTATTTGTTACGATCTGAACAATTTTTAGCCCTGTGTTCATAACTCTTTTGTTAACCAGTTTATAATAATTTCTAATTTTCAGCATTAAATCTATACCAAATACATTTCATGAGCAGATATCTCCGTAAAAGTTTAGTATTATTTGTCCTTTTTATTTTATTACAATCTTGCAGTTCAGATCCTTCAGAAAAAAGAATAAGAAAAACTTTAACTAAGGTAGTTTCGGATAGTGTTGTACTTTTTTATGATCCCAGAAAGGCTGATAAACGGATAGATGAAATTGTTATGAATCTTCACAGAAAATCAGGATTTAATGGTAATGTACTGGTAGCAAAAAATGGTAAGATTATTTATGAAAGAGCAATAGGCTGGGCAGACCACCTTCACAGAGATAGTTTAAAGATCAATTCAGTTTTTGAGCTGGCCTCTGTATCCAAGCCATTTACAGCCACAGCTATAATGATGCTTATTGAAGATGGTAAGTTAAGGCTCAATCAGAATGTAAAGGAGTTTTACCCCAATTTTCCATACGATAGTATTACAGTAGAACTTCTTTTAACCCATAAATCGGGTATGATGAATTATGTTTATTTCGTGGATAATCTATGGAAATCACAAAAGAAAAATGAGCACTCTGGAATTACTAATCAAGAGGTAATGCAATTAATTGTAGAATACAAGCCAAATCCGTACTCTAAACCTAACAGGAGGTTTCATTACAACAATTCCAATTATATGGTTTTGGCAGCAATCATTGAAAAGGTAAGTGGGCAAAAATATTCTCAGTTCATGGCTGATCATATTTTTAAACCACTTGGCATGAAAAATACAGCCGTTTATTCTAAAGCAGAATATGACAAAATTACTGTGGATGTAGTAGGTCATGACCGAAGCTGGCGTCGTTCAGTAGCCCAGAATTTTCTTGACGGTCCGGTTGGTGATAAAGGAATTTACAGTACAATTCATGACCTTTATTTATTTGACAGAGCCATGAGAAAAGCGAAATTGTTAAAAGCAGAGACTATGGATTCTGTTTATGCTCCTCATAATTTGATGCAGCGCGGACACTTTAATTATGGATATGGCTGGCGGACATTTGAAAAAGGCAATAATAAAGTAGTATATCATACCGGTTGGTGGCATGGTTTCAGGAATATTTATTTAAGACAGTTGAATAAAGACATCACCATAATATTATTAACTAATCTCACAAATGGAAGTCTGCAAAAATTGGATGAACTTTACGAGGTTGCTGGAATGCCTGTTGTCAGAAGGAGCGCCTATTCCGGAAAGGGACAAAGTGCAGTTTCTGATGATGAAGATTGATTAAAAGTTTTTTCATAATAAAATTGGACTACTCATTTTTGCAAATGCCATTTTTGCCTTTAATGATTGTTAACTTGCCATTATGGATTCCAAGAGCAGAGTTTTGATTATTGATGATGATCGAATTCATCAGCGAATAATCTCTATGAGGAGTATTTTAGTAAAACTGAAGCCCAGGTTGTATAAGATTTTTTGTTAGTGAATACAGAAAATAGCGAATTGATTCCAGGAGTCATTCTTCTGGATTTGAACATGACTATTAATGATGGTTTGGATTTTCTGGAAGCTTTTTAAACATTTAAAGAAACACTTAAATGTATCACCAAAATTTTTATTGTTTCATATTCGGTTTATGAAAAGGATCTTATTCGCTCAAAAAAGTCTGCCAGTGTTAAAGGTTTCATTTCAATGCCATTATCACCAGATATAATCAGGGTAATAAATAATGCTCATTAATTTTATGTAGACTATGTTTGATAAATTATTACAAGCTCAGCAAAGGGCTGAAGAAATAAAAAAGAGATTGGATTTAATTTCTGTTTCTGCTGAAGTAGAAGGCGGTAATATTAAAATTATTTCGAATGCTAATAAGCATATTTCATCGATTTCAATTAACCCTGAATTTTTACGATCAGTGGATCAGGAAGAGTTAGAAGAATTACTTGTTGCTGTTGTAAACAAGGTTTTGGCTCATGCAGATAATGTAAATCAAACAGAGATGCAAGCTGTTACCCGTGAAATGATGGGAGACCTTGGAAATTTATTCGGAAAATAGCATTGAATAGCTTTTTTGTTTTCAGATGACTGTTCCATTTGGAATAACAGCCTTTTTTTTGACTACTACAATACCGTCTTTAATGGAATGTGTTTTAAAATCTCCATTTTCGAGATGATTGCCACCATTAATTCTGACATCGTTTCCAATGAAACAATTTTTATCAATAATCGCATTCTTTATGTAGCATCTTTTTCCAATACCCATAACCGGAAGTTTGAACGCTGCGGCTTCTTCTAACTCACTTAGAGTTTGATAACGGTCTCCTCCCATAACATAGCTATTCACGATGGTAGTTCCTGTTCCGATCCTTGTCCTGATACCAATAACTGATCGTTCTATCCTGCTGGCGTTAATGATACATCCATCGGCAATTATAGTTTTTTCTAATGTTGTTCCCGATATTTTTGATGGTGGCAACATTCTTGCCCTTGAATAAATAGGCCTCTTGTCGAAAAGGTTAAACTCCGGAATATCATCTGTCAATCCAATATTAGCATCGAAGAACGAGTGAATATTACCGATATCTGTCCAATAACCTTCAAATTTGTAACTTAGGACTTTGTGTTCATCAATTGACTGGGGAATGATTTCTTTACCAAAGTCAGTTCTGGCATTATCCTCTAGTAACTTAAAAAGTAATTTTTTATTAAACAGGTAAATACCCATGGATGCAAGGTATTCTTTCCCCTTTTTCTTCAGGCCTTCCCCAACATCTGATTTCCAATCAGGGAGGAGCTCCTTTTTGGGTTTCTCAATAAATGAGGTTATCAAATTATTTTCATCGGCTTTCAGGATTCCAAATTCACTTGCGTCTTTGCCATTTACCGGAATTGTTGCAATACTAATTTCAGCACCACTTTTTTCATGATTTTTGACCATTTCACTAAAATCCATTTGATATAACTGATCTCCGGAAAGAATCAGAATATATTCACATTGATGCTGAGTTAAATAACCAAGACTCTGCCTTACGGCATCAGCAGTGCCCTGAAACCAGGTGCTATTGCCAGGTGTTTGTTCGGCTGCAAGAATATCTACAAAGGCTTCACTAAAAAAACTGAAATGGTAAGTATTCTTGATATGCTTATTTAATGAAGCAGAGTTGAATTGGGTTAATACGAATATTCTTTCGATACCAGAATTAAGACAATTTGAAATTGGAATATCCACAAGACGATACTTTCCTGCAATTGGCACTGCCGGTTTTGAACGGGTATCAGTTAAAGGATAAAGGCGTGAACCTTGTCCGCCACCCAAAACAACCGATAATACTTTGGAATTTATCTCAATCATTGTTCAAGCTTTTATAAAGTTTAATATATTCTTCCGCTGATTTATCCCATGAAAAATTCAGGAGCATCAGTTTTTTTCTTATAGTAATCATATTCACCGAATCTTTATACAATTCACAAGCTCTGCCTACAACAGTAATTATGCTTTCTATTGTGAGCTCATTAAAACTAAGTCCATATCCAGCGGCCTCCTTTAAATCAATTACAGTATCTTTTAAACCACCCGTATTATGAACTATGGGCACGGTTCCATAGCGCATAGCATATAGTTGGTTTAAACCGCAGGGCTCAACCCTTGATGGCATAATGAGAAAATCAGCACCGGCATAAATTCGATGTGAAAGCACTTCATCATATCCAATATAAACACCGTATTGTTTTTTGTATTTTATGGATAGATTTTTTAATTCTTTTTCAGTTTTTGGATCTCCTGAACCTAAAATAAGAAAATTTAATTTTCCTTTATAAGTATTTATACAAGATACAATGGCTTCAGGAAGCAAATCCGCTCCTTTTTCCCCAACCAGTCGTCCGATAAAAACGATAAGTGGTTTATTATTGCTCAACCCAAATTCTTTGCACAGTTTTTTTTTGTTTTCTTTTTTACCTTCATCAACACTTTCCATCGAATAGTTTTTGAAGATCATCGGATCATTCTCTGGATTCCAAACCAGACTGTCTATTCCATTAATTATTCCTGATCCTTTTGATTCTTCCATCTGGAACAATTTTTCAAGACCATTTGAATTAATAGATAATTCCTTAAGGTAGCTTGGCGAAACCGTGGTAAATTTCCAGCAGCACTTTACAGAGGCTGCCAGCGAATTAATACAGTTCCCCCAGTCTAGGAGTCCTGCTTTACTAAGGTCGAAAGCCGGTAGATATGAGATTTTATCCCAGCCAAACCAGCCCTGGTACTGCCCGTTATGAATTGTACAAACAGTTGGAATATGAGCCAGTTTAGTATAAGAAGTGGCATGAGAAACCAGAAAGGGGATTAGGCCGGTATGGTGATCGTGACAATGAATAATATCAGGTTTTGTATCCGATTTGTTTATCCAATCCAGGAATGCGAGTTGAAAACTGATAAATTGCTCTATTTCATCGGGGTAGCAATAAATTTCGGGCCGATCAAGTAAGCCGATTATTTGAATAAGATATAAATCAAAACCCAGTATTTTATTTTTTTCTCTGAGGATAGTGTATTCAAAAGTTTTTGAACCTAGTTTGACTTTTGATTTGAATACAAGGTCAAAAGTGTTTTTATGAACGAAATTGCGGTCATAATAAGGCAATACTACCGAGGCATTTATACCAGCTTCACAAAGGTATTTTGGTAGCGCACCAACCACATCCCCAAGTCCGCCCACTTTGGCAACCGGGTAGCATTCTGCGCTAAGGTGCATGACATTCATAAACGATTTTAATGTCTGAATTCGGATATCGTAAACTACAAAACTTAAGATTGTATCCTTGTAATGTTAATGTAATAAAATTCAGTCAATATTCAAATTCAACACAATTTAGTATTACTAATGAGCTTCTAGCCAGTTTCTTCCAATACCAACCTCTACCAGAATTGGAACCTCCATTTTAATCGCGTTTTTCATACGATCAATAATTATTTTTTTCATTATTTCGGTTTCATTGACTAATACATCAAACACTAATTCATCATGAACCTGCATAGTCATTTTTGAACCCAGTTTTTGATCTTTTATGTCCTGATGAATCCTGATCATGGCAATCTTGATCATGTCTGCTGCTGATCCCTGAATTGGAGCGTTGATCGCATTTCGTTCTGCGAAACCACGGACAGTCTGATTGGCCGAATTAATATCCCTTAAGTAGCGTCTTCTACCCATAATTGTTTCTACGTATCCATTTTCCCTGGCAAAGTTCATGGTATCACTCATGTATTTCTTAATATTAGGGTACGTGTTGAAGTAATTTTCAATAATTTCTGCTGCTTCTTTTCTGGGTATACTCAGATTTTGTGATAAACCGAAAGCTGACTGACCGTAGATTATTCCAAAGTTAACGGCCTTGGCATTCCGCCTTTGAGTGGAATTTACTTCATCTAAAGCAATTCCATAAACTTTTGCAGCTGTAGCAGTATGAATATCCAGTCCGTTAACAAAAGCTTCCATCATGTTTTCATCTTTGCTGATTTCGGCAATAATCCTTAATTCGATTTGGGAATAATCAGCTGATACTATGACATGTTCATTATCTCTCGGAATAAATGCCTTTCTAACCTCCCGGCCACGCTCAGTTCGGATTGGAATATTCTGAAGATTAGGGTTATTTGAACTTAAACGACCGGTCGCTGCAACTGCCTGATTATAAGATGTATGTACCCGACCGGTTTTCGGATTGATCATTTGCGGTAAAGCATCAACATATGTGGATTTCAATTTTTGCAGTTGTCTGAAATCAAGAATATCAGCTACAATATCACTTTTGTTTGCCAGCCTTAAGAGAACATCTTCACCGGTTTGATATTGACCAGTTTTAGTTTTTTTTGCCTGCGGATCTAGCTGCAGTTTATCAAAAAGAACTTCTCCAAGTTGTTTTGGTGACGCGATATTGAATTTTACACCCGCCTTATCGTAAATAGTTGATTCGAAAGTCCGGATATCAATTTCAAGTGTTTTAGAAAATTCCACTAGTGCGTTCTGATCGATTTTTACCCCTTCATGTTCAATATCAGCAAGAACATAGATCAGGGGATTTTCAATATCCTGAGCAAGTTTCCACGCATTTACAGATTTTAAAACGGGTTCGAATTCGGTTTTTAGCTGCAAGGTGATATCAGCATCTTCAGCTGCATATTCTTTTACATTTTCTAGGTCAGCATCTCGCATATTGCCCTGATTTTTACCTTTATTACCGATCAGTGTACTAATACTTACCGGACTATAATTCAGGTAATTTTCAGCCAAAAGATCCATGTTATGACGTGAATCGGGGTCTATCAGGTAATGGGCCAGCATGGTATCGAACAGTTCGCCCTGCATGTTGATACCATACCATTTTAGAACCAGGATATCATATTTTATATTCTGCCCGATCTTAGAAATCAAATGATTTTCTAAGAGCGATTTGAATTCAGATAAAATAGTTCTGCATTCGCTTTGGTCCGCTGGAAGTGGAACATACCATGCAGCACCTTTCGCCACACTGAAAGAAAGTCCGACAAGCTCGCAATTATTTGCATCAAGCCCTGTAGTTTCAGTATCAAAACAGAACGAGCTATTTTCATTGAGTAAGCGAACGAGGCTAGTTCTTTTTTCAATGGTGTCTGCCAATTGATAATTATGATCAGTATTACTTATATTTTTAAAACTCTGTGGTGTTTGCGAAGTATTTTTTTCTGCTCCACCGCCTGAACTAAGGGGTATTTGAACATCATTATTTCCAAAAAGATCCATTTGTCCGGATGATGGACCGGGTTTTGCATCTACAATACTAAATTCATCACCAAAAACTCTTTTTCCAAGTGTACGAAACTCCAGTTCTGCAAAAAGAGGTTCCAGTAAGTCCCGATTCGGTTCATCAACATGCAAAGCATCCACATCAAGATCTACCGGTGCATTTAGCATAATAGTTGCAAGTTTTTTTGAAATCAAACCCTGTTCAGCGAAGTTTTCTACATTCTCACGAAGTTTGCCTTTAAGTTCATGACTATTACTGATGATATTTTCTATTGAACCATATTGTTTGATCAATAATTTTGCGGTTTTTTCACCAATTCCCGGAATTCCCGGGATATTATCTACCGCATCTCCCCATAAACCCAGAATATCTATTACCTGTTCAACATGATCAATTTCCCATTTTTCAAGGATCTCTTTTACGCCCTGAATTTCCATTCCATTTCCCATTCGGGCAGGTTTGTAGATGAAGATATTTTCGGAGACCAGTTGTCCGAAGTCTTTGTCAGGAGTCATACAATAAACCGTGAAGCCCTCGAGTTCTGCCTTTTTAGCCAGAGTTCCTATCAAGTCATCAGCCTCATAACCATCAGAAAATATAACCGGAATATTAAACCCTTCTATAAGACGAACGATATATGGAATTGCGGCAGATAGATCCTCAGGCATTGCCTGACGATTAGCCTTATACTCAGTAAAATCAATATGCCTTTCAGTAGGAGCAGCGGTATCAAAAACCACCGCCATATGCGTTGGGTTTTCTTTTTTTAGAACCTCCAGTAAGGTATTGGTGAATCCCATAATGGCCGATGTATTGAGACCTCCGGAAGTAAATCTCGGATTTTTACTTAATGCAAAATGAGCTCTATAAATCAGGGCAAATGCATCTAAGAGAAATAGTTTTTTCATTTTATTGGTGATTTTCAGGGATATTACTTCTAAAGTTTATTTAGCAATACAGCCTTCAATATGGTCGTTTACCATCCCTATTGCTTGCATATGCGCATAACAGATTGTTGTTCCAAAGAATTTAAACCCCCTTTTTTTCATGTCTGCACTGATACGGTCAGACAGTTCAGTTCTGGGTGATAAATCTTTGTGACTACTTAATTTATTTAAAATCGGTTTTTTATCTGGTAAAAATCCCCAGATGTAATTTGAGAAGGAACCGAATTCTTTTTGAATTTCCAAAAATAATTTGGCATTGCTTATTGCAGCATTAACTTTTAATCGGTTTCGAATGATTCCTTCATTCTGTAATAATCTTTCAACATCTTTCTGGCTAAATTCAGCAACTTTTTGGGCATCAAAATCTGCGAAGGCCTTTCTGTAATTTTCGCGTTTGCGCAGGATAGTAATCCAGCTGAGCCCTGCTTGTGCGCTCTCAAGAATTAAAAATTCGAATATAGTCTGATCATCATAAACAGGTTTGCCCCATTCTTCATCATGATATCTCACGTAAAGCGGATCGGTTCCACACCACGTACATCGTACGAAATTTTGATTTTGGTTCAAATTTGGGCTATTAAAATAGAATTACATGCTGCTGTTAATTTGATTCAACATCCGATATGATTAGGATAAACTATCATTGAGTTCTTCCCAATATTCCAGTGCTCTCCGGTAATGAGGTATAACAATAGATCCACCCACAAGATTTGCAATCATGAAGATCTCATTCATTTCGGAATTGCTAACCCCTTCATCATAACACTTACCCAGATGGTATTTAATACAATCGTCACAGCGTAAAACCATGGAGGCTACAAGTCCGAGCATTTCTTTTGTTCTCACATTTAGTGCACCATTGGCATAGGTTGTAGTGTCAAGCGCCATGAAACGTTTGATATTAGTATCAGCAGTTTCCATGATGCGGTCGTTCATTTTGGTCCTATAGTTATTGAAATCATTGATCATTTTTCCCATAATGTAAATTTATTGCGATTATTTAATTTAAAAACATCTTTATTCTATAGCTCTACAGATGGATCCCAGAAGATATTTTTGAAATTAAGAACTTTATCATTTACAACTTTTATGCCTTCATTTTCAAGCAGTTGCTGCATCAAGTCTGATGAACCAAAGTGAAATTTACCGCTTAATAAGCCATTTCTGTTTACTACCCTTTGAGCAGGTACAGGAGGAAAGGCAGAATGGGAAGCATTCATGGCATAACCGACCATTCTTGAAGAGCCTTTTGATCCCAGATAAGAAGCTATTGCGCCATAAGAACTTACCCTTCCTTTTGGTATTAGCCTAACAACCAGGTACACCTGTTCATAGAAACTAAGCTCAGTGACCTGTTTATTCATTTTTAAGTTTGATTCCTACAAATATCCAACCTTAAATTTATAAAAGCGACAAGCAGCTTAAAAAACAAGATACTTAAAATGAACTTTTTGATTGAAATACCTCTCTTATTTGCCAGACAGCTTTATTTTTATCGGAAGAATTCCCAATACGAATAATATCACACAAAGCTAATAGCTTAAACAGTAATCTGTCCTTTCTAACAGCTTTTACCACAGTAGGATATAATGGCATTATGGTTTGTCCTCGTTCTTTTCCTTGTTCATCAGCCCAGACCAGCTTTTCTTCAGACGAAAAACTTAAATAGAGAGACGATTCTGAGTGAGCAGTAAGAATACCCTGCATTACCGGACCAAGTTGCGCAGGGAAAACATAGGGAAGTCCGAATTCCAAAAACTTCAAAAAGACCTCTTTGTTTACTGATCTGCTTTGCGCATCAACAAGCCCGGCAATTGCCGAACGGTTTAAAGATTCACTAATTTCGGAAGCGGAAATAAATAGTTTAGACGACAAATCTTTGATCATAACATCCTGGTTAGAATCAACAATAAGTTTCAAAAGGATTACAATATCCTGAGGGCGCATGCCCTTGTGCTCTTTCATGCATGAAAGTTAAGCATAAAATTTTAATTCGCAATTCGCGAAACAAAATTATTGACAAAGCTGGAGCTAAAAGCCAAAATAACCTTGATAAATATCAAAGCCTAAAATTATCTCAAGTAAATTGAATTCAGCCAACGAAAACCTGATTCGCAATCAGTGCGGGCTTAACATTGTTAGGACCAGCTTAATCCGCTGGGTGTCAAAGTGAACTCGTTGATACAGTGGACCAGATCCGCTGGGTGTCAGTGCGGACTTGATCCGCACTACAACGGCGCCCCCACCTGTATATCACACCTATGTCCAGCCTGACCATGAGGAGGGTTAACCTTTAAACCTGAAGGCACATTTGCTGGATTAACAGGCCCTGACTGAATATTCTGAGGATTGGCAGCAGGAACCGAGGTTCCATCCGAATTAGTCAGAGGAGCACCAACAGCAAGATCACATCGATGCCCCGTTTGACCGTGAGCAGGATTCAGGCTTAGATTTTCCCCACCAGCCTGAGCAGGCAATGCTGAAGTTCCCTCAGTTGAGATGGCAGGTTTGGCTGCTTCAT
Source organism: Sphingobacterium thalpophilum (assembly GCA_945878525.1). GTDB lineage: Bacteria > Bacteroidota > Bacteroidia > Sphingobacteriales > Sphingobacteriaceae > Daejeonella > Daejeonella thalpophilum_B. The sequence goes on along the minus strand of CAMCTU010000039.1, from coordinate 1,260 downwards.
TTCGCTGATCCATCACCACAGCAATTATGGTAGCACCAGCAAGGATTATTCCACCAATTATAACAATAGTCTTCATGTTTTTTTAATTATCCGGAACTAAATTGCAAAAGATTTTCCGGTGATACCTGGTTTGTAAAATTACTAATAATTTAAACAATATGGGTTTACCCTCTATTAAATTCCATTTATTAGCTTAGCAGAATAAAGATTCACATTTGAGATATTTTGTTCACATCGCTTATAAAGGAACCAATTATTTTGGCTGGCAAAGACAACCCGATAAGTTGAGTATTCAGGAAGTTCTGGAGAATAACCTGAGTCGTATCTTTAAACAACCCATTACAATTCACGGTTGCGGCCGTACTGATGCAGGGGTTCATGCCAGCCAATATTTCTTCCACATGCATATTGAAAAAAGCTGGAACTTCGATTTGTTTTTCAGACTCAACCGCATCCTACCGGATGATATTGCGCTCTTTGATATTATACCGATGGAAACTCAAGCCCATGCCCGTTTTGATGCTATTCAAAGGGTTTATGACTTTTTTATTCATACTTACAAAGATCCTTTCCTGAGCGAAAGCAGTTCACTTTATCTTCGGAAAAGTTTCAAACTTGAGGAAATGAAAAAAGCAGTAGCCCTCCTTCCGAAATATGAAGATTACCGTGCATTCTGCAAATCACCGGATAAGAATGAACATACTATCTGTCATGTTTCGGCTACCAGTCTTTACACAAACAGTGAAGGAAATAGAATTCGGTTCAAGATTTCTTCCAATCGCTTTCTGGGTAGGATGATTCGAATTATAGCTCGTAAACTAATTGAAATCGGTGACGGAAGCCTAAGCGTTACTGAATTTGAAAGCCATCTGATATCGAAAAATATTCCATCAAAAATACTACCTGCACACCCTCAGGGACTTTTCCTCTCAAAGGTTACCTATCCTTATCTTAATCTGGAACCAAAGGCAAAGTTTTGGGGTTCTTTGGAGGATTCTTATTGGCAGGAAGTGTGATAAGCTTAAAGCTTAAAGCCAAAGGGATGCGGTCTAATCAGCTCATTTTATGTTTATTAGGAATATTGGGGGCTTATTTGCATATTTAGGATACTGTTAAATTGTACTGTTCACAAGCTTAAAGCAAGAATACGATATCCCTTTAATCTATTACCTTTTTAAGTAGTATAAATCATTAATTAACATAAAAATATAATCCGATGCATAGAAGAGATTTTGTAAAACTAGGCAGTATCATTGCCGC
>CAMCTU010000038.1 GCA_945878525.1 Sphingobacterium thalpophilum | reverse complement strand
ATGCTTGGAACTGTCCATGCTCAAGATATTACTGATATGAATCCGGTAGCTACAGCATTTATAATGAATGAATATCCGGATCATATTGTAGGAATAAAAGCACATCATTACAGAGGTCATGATTTTACACCTGTCGATCGTGCAGTAGCTGCGGGTAATATCACAAAGAAACCTGTAATTGTAGATTTCGGAGGCAGTACTCCCCGTTTATCTATTGAGGAGTTATTTATGAAGCATCTTCGTCCCGGAGATATATTTACACATACCTATGCTTATTCCTTACCGGGAAGAGAATCTGTGGTTGATGAAAATAATAAGCTAAAGCCCTTTGTACTCGAGGCGCAGAAAAGTGGTAGAATCTTCGATCTTGGACATGGAGGAGGTGCTTTTAGATGGCATGTCGCCAATGCTTCTATCAAGCAGGGATTTATTCCAAATACAATCAGTACTGATTTGTATCGCTCGAGCAGGAATGCCGGCATGAAGGATATGGCCAATGTGATGTCTAAATTTTTAGCTCTCGGGCTTTCCGTTGAAGATATCATTCTTCGATCTACCTGGAATCCTGCAAAAGTAATTCAAAGACCTGAACTTGGACATTTGAGTGTAGGTGCTGAAGCTGATCTTGCAGTTTTCAATGTTAGGGAAGGAAAATTTGGATATATGGATTCAAGAGGTTTAACAATGAATGGGGATAAAAAGTTTGAAGCTGAACTGACATTAAGATCAGGTAAAATTGTATGGGATCTCAACGGAATAAGTGGGCAGCAATGGGATTCGGTGAAATAATTTAAAATTAGGGATGCTGTTATTTTAATGTCTAAATCTATGATCAAGTTATTTATTGCCTTTATAAAGTAAAACTAATCGAATATGAAACGTAGAAATGTTTTAAAAACTCTAACATTGATTCCTTTTGCAGGAGGGGCAATTCAAGGAAATTCCGCATCTGCTGCCCAAAATTTCAGTGGAACACCAATTGGCCCAATCAATCCGGCTACAGCTGGGATTGAAACTACCCTTGAGTCTTTCATGTCAGAAAAAAATATATACAGAACGCATGGAATTGAACCTGTTATAAATTGTAGGGGCATCTTTACGATTATAGGAGGGTCATTGAAACGACCACAGGTAAAAACCGCGATGGATGAAGCGTCAAGAAATTTCGCCCAGATGGATGAAGTGGCTGATGGCATTGGTCAGCAACTTGCAAATCTGACAGGTGCTGAATGGGGGGTAGTTTCTGCAGGCTGTGCCGCCGGACTAAAGCTGGTAACTGCGGCAGTAGTGGCCGGGGGTGATCCTGAGAAACTTGTTCGTATTCCTAACCTGGATGGTCTTGAAAAAACTGAGGTAATTGTTCCGCGAACTTCACGTAATTCCTATGATCATGCTATCAGAAATATTGGGGTAACTATGATAAATGTCGGCTCAATGGAGGAGCTTGAGAATGCAATAAATCCTAAAACCGCAATGATATACCTCGTCAATGGAGACCGTTCATGGACAGGAGCACCAATGTCACTTGAAAATATTGTAGCTGTGGCGAAACCTAGAAATATTCCGGTATTATTTGATGCAGCAAACGAAATTTTGACATTCCCTCCGGTTCATTTGAAACGTGGGGCAACAATCGTTGCCTACAGTGGAGGTAAAGCAATCTGTGGCCCTCAGTCATGTGGATTAATCCTCGGAAATAAAGATATTCTAACATCTGCCTGGCAAGCGAGTTCTCCGCACCATGGCCCATGCAGGGATAATAAAGTAGATCGTGATGAAATGTTTGGTATGGTTGCCGCAGTCAGGGCATGGAAAGAGATTGATCATGATGCAATATTGAAACAATGGAATTCTTATCTTGATCATATTATCAAAAAAGTATCAGGAATCAATAGTGTCCAAACAATGGTTCATGTTCCTTCAACCCAATCCGGACTATCAAACGTGTCTCCGGAAGTGGTGATAAGCTGGGATAAGGATGTGTTAAATATTACCGGACTGGAAATGGCTGACGAGCTTGCCAGAACAAAGCCAAGGATTGCAGTGGCTGCAGGTGGAGGAAGAGGTAAAGACCCAAATGTAAATGGGATTGCTGTTACAACAATAGGAATGCAGGCGGGTGAAGAGAAAATAGCCGCGGATAAAATTTATAAAATATTAACAGCTAAAAGACCTCCTTTATCAACAGAAATGCAGGCTCCATCACATAGTCTGGCTGGAAGCTGGGATGTGGATGTGAAGTTCTCCAGTAGCTCGGCAAAACACAAACTCTTTATTGAACAGGATGGAAACTGGATTAAGGGTGGCCATCAAACAACATTTGAGGTCTGTGATTTATCCGGAAGTATTGAAGGTGATCAGATCAGATTTCAAAGTGCTTTAAGGCTGATAGGAGATCATGTACCTTATACTTTTACTGGTACAGCTTCCGGGGATCAAATTACGGGAAGTATTTTTATGGGAGAATACAGAAGTGCTAAGTTTACCGCGATTAGAGATAAAAAAGCAGGTCCGAAACAAAAGATTTTTGTTCCCTCAGGAGCACCCCTTTCCAGTTAAATTCAAAATGCTTAAATTCAAAACAAACTTTTTTAAATAAATCAAATGAATAAACAATTTATCAGAAAGGCGGGCAGGTATGCTGCCGTATTCTTTATCACTGTTGGTCTGATGGCTAATGCAGCGGTCCGGGCTCAGGAAATTGACATGCTCATTAAAGGTGGTCATGTAATAGATCCTAAGAATAAAATTGATGGTAAGATGGATGTTGCCATTAAGGATGGTAAAATTTTTCGAGTTGCCGCTGATATTCCCGCAAGCAGTGCAAAGAAAACTGTGAATGCAAGCGGATTATATGTTTCACCTGGCTTTATAGATATGCATGTCCATGTTTTTGCAGGAACTGAGGAACAAAGCTTTACCGGATTTGGAATAACCAACGGATTTGGCAGTGTGGTGCCGGATGATTTTACCTTCCGTTCAGGAGTTACCACCGTAGTAGATGCGGGCTCATCAGGATGGAAAGACTTTCATAAATTCAAAAAACAGACCATTGATAATTCTCAGACCCGCGTGCTTGCTTTTATCAGTATTGCAGGTCACGGTATGCTGGGAACTGTACATGCTCAGGATACAACAGATATGAATCCTGTGGCAACCGCTTTTGTTATGAATGAATATCCTGATATCATTGTTGGTATTAAGGCTCATCATTATCGTGGCAATGATTTCACACCTGTAAAACGTGCTATTGCTGCAGGTAATATCACAAAGAAGCCAATTATTGTGGATTTTGGCTCAAGTACTACCAAATTATCTATCAAGGATTTATTTTTGAAGTATTTCAGACCAGGTGATATTTTCACTCATACTTTTTCTGGATCAGATATGTCTGAGAAAAATCCGGGAGGTCGTGAGTCTATAGTTGATGAAAACAATAAAGTTAAACCTTTTGTTTTTGAAGCTCAGAAGCAAGGCAGAATTTTTGATGTTGGTCATGGCGGTGGTGCATTTGTCTGGAGCACTGCAATCAATAGCTTGAAACAGGGCTTTCTTCCAAATACAATCAGTACAGATTTGTATAGAAACAGTAGAAATGCAGGTATGAAGGATATGGCGAATGTAATGTCTAAATTTCTGGTTATGGGGATGTCTATTCAGGATATAATTTTACGTTCAACATGGAATCCGGCAAATGTCATTCAACATCCTGAACTGGGTCATTTAAGTGTTGGTGCTGAGGCAGATGTGACTGTATTCAATATTTTGGAAGGTAAGTTTGGATATATGGATGCACGGGGATCCGTATTTAACGGAACCAAAAAAATTGAAGCAGAATTAACGCTTCGTGCTGGCAAGGTGGCTTGGGATTTAAATGGACTTAGTGGTCCTCAATGGGATGCAGCAAAAAAATAATTAGTTGTTTAAATATTTTTATTCATGAGAATTAAAACAGTAAATATTTCGGAATATATAAAGAGTCGGTCCATCAGGATTGCAAAAGGAATTAGTGCTGGTTTAATTCTCATTCTGATAGCTTCTGCAAGCCATGCTCAGGAGATTGATCTGCTTCTGAAAGGAGGGCATCTGATTGATCCGAAGAACAATATCAACTCCAAAATGGATGTTGCCATTGTTGCAGATAAAATATTCCGTGTAGCTACAGATATTCCGGCAAGTAGCTCGAAAAAGACAGTTGACATAAGTGGTTTGTATATTACTCCCGGACTTATTGATATGCATGCACATGTATTTCATGGTACCGATCCGAATAGTATGACCGCAAATTCTTATGGTGGATTACAGCCCGATGCATTTTCTTTCCGTGCAGGAGTTACAACCCTTGTTGATGCCGGTTCTTCCGGATGGAGGAATTTTCCGTTGTTTAAAGCTCAAACAATCGATCGTGCTCAAACCCGGGTTTTAGCCTTTCTGAATGTTGTTGGACATGGTATGCTATCCCGTTTTGATCAGCAGGATGTAACAGACATGAATCCGGAAATGAATGCTTACATGATTAAGAAATTACATCCTAATATCATTGTTGGTATTAAGTCTGCCCATTATTGGGGCGATTTCACATCAGTGGATAAAGCAGTTGAATCTGGTAAACTCGCCAATGTTCCGGTCATCGTTGATTTTGGAGAACATACACCTACCAATTCTATTGAATCTTTATTTATGGAGCATTTCAGGCCAGGTGATATTTTTACTCACACGTTTTCAGAAGTTAACGGAGGTCGTGAATCTATTGTAGATGAAAAGTCAAGGAAGGTGAAACCTTTCGTATTTGCAGCACAAAAAAGAGGCATCATATTCGATGTAGGCCATGGTGCTGGTGCGTTCAATTTCAGTCAGGCAATTCCAGCTTTCAGACAAGGTTTTCTACCAAATGTAATCAGTACAGATTTGTATAATTTGAGTATGAATGCTGCAATGAAAGACATGACCAATGTGATGTCTAAGTTTCTGGCAATTGGTATGGGACTTCAGGATGTTATTTTAAGATCAACATGGAATCCTGCACAAGTAATTAAACGAACTGATTTGGGTCATTTAAGTGTAGGTTCTGAAGCTGATATTGCAGTTTTTAACCTCAAAAAGGGAAATTTTGGATTCATGGATGTTCGGCGCACAAAACTAAGCGGTACGGAAAAACTAGAGGCAGAATTGACAATCAGAGCCGGACGCGTAGTCTGGGATTTAAATGGAATCAGTGTTCCTGACTGGCAAATGCCGGCAGTTACAAATTGATTTTTATTAATTGAAATCACATAATTAACACAAGATGGACAAGCTATTAAAATTCAAAGTATCAAAGTCATTATTGGTTGTAATGACATTCATGATTGTACTTATTTTCTTTGCCGGAAGCAACATGGTTAAGGCTCAGGATATTGATATTTTATTAAAAGGTGGCCATGTGATGGATGCAAAGAACAGAATTGACCGAAAAATGGATGTTGCCATCAAAGCAGGCAAAATTTTTCGTGTTGCAACAGATATTCCGGCAGGTTCAGCAAAAAAAGTTTTGGATGTAAGTGGTCTTATTGTTTCACCGGGACTGATCAATATGCATACCCACGTGTATGCCGGGTCTAATCCCGGATTTACAGATGGTACTTCAAGTCAGTTGCCTGACGCCTTTGCACCACGTGCAGGAATCACAACTGTTGTTGATGCAGGCACTTCCGGCTGGCGTACTTTTCCAGACTTCAAAGCTAAAATAATTGATAATTCAATGACTCGCGTACTTGCCTTTTTAAGTATTGCAGCAGGAGGTTATTCGGTAGACAAAGCTCAGGAAAATATAGCTGAAATGGATGTTCAAAAGACTGTGGAGACTATTAACAAGTATGCAGACAATTTGGTTGGTGTTCGTATTGGAAGATATGATGGAACAGAATGGACACCCTTTGATCGTGCATCTGAAGCGGCCAAATTAGTCAATAAGCCACTTTTTGTAGAATGCCATTTACCAATGTATTCTTTGGAGGATCAGTTAAACAAGATGCGTTCAGGTGATATCATGACCCATGCCTTCGAAAATGTTTCGGAAAGAATGACCGTAGTCGATGATCAGGGAATAGTAAGACCTTTTGTTCTGGCTGCTCAAAAAAGAGGAGTGCTTTTTGACATAGGACACGGAGGAGGAGGATTTTGGTTTAATCAGGGCCTTCCTGCGTTTAAACAAGGTTTATTGCCAAATTCTTTTGGAACAGACGAGCATCGGACAAGCATGAACTCAGGGATGAAAACTATGCTCAATGTGATGTCTAAATATTTGAATATGGGAATGACTTTGCCCGATGTTATAGCCAGAGGAAGCTGGAATGCTGCCAAATCTATAAAGCGTGAAGATCTGGGAAATTTATCCGTGGGATCGGTAGCAGATATTGCCGTTTTGAGTGTCCTGATAGGAAAGTTTGGATTTGTAGATTCCGGTAACAATAAGATTGAAGGTAATAAAAAGCTCGAAGCAGAGCTTACAATACGCGGAGGTCGCATTATTTGGGATCTGAATGGATTGGCTGCGAATCCTTACAAACAATAGAATTTAAAAATCAACATAAAATGAAACGTAGAAACGTAATTAAAGGCTTGGCGATGTTGCCTGTAGTAGGAGCGGTTCTTCCTGCACAATCAGTTTTAGGGAATTCAACTGCAGGTAATGCAAACAACTCTTTGGAAAGACCAGAAATAACAGAAGCCTCGTTTATGGCCGACACCAATATTTTCCGCAGAATAGGCGTAGAACCTGTGATAAATTGTATGGGAACTTACACGATCATTGGAGGGTCAATCGAGCGCCAGGCAGTCCGTGAAGCTATGGAAGCAGCAGCACATAATTTTGTTCAGTATGATGAACTTGCTGATGGTATTGGCCAGCGTCTGGCTGACCTTACCGGTGCTGAATGGGGCATGGTTTCAGCAGGTTGCGCAGCCGGACTCAAACATATTACAGCGGCATGCGTTACCGGGGGTAACCCCGAGAAACTGATCCGTATTCCAGATCTGACAGGTTTTGATAAAGATGAAGTCATAATTCCAAGGTATTCAAGAAATGCATATGATCATGGGATCAGAAATATTGGTGTAAAGATCGTTCATGTTAACACTCCTGAAGAACTCGAAAAGGCAATAAATCCGAAAACAGCGATGATTTACCTGACCGCAGGTGCAGCATCAGAAACAGGTCAGCCCTTATCACTTGAAGTTGTATCATCCTATGCTAAACCTAAAAACATTCCGGTTTTAATTGATGTTGCCGCACAGAATTTGACTATTCCACCAGTACACCTTAAGCGTGGAGCAACATTGGTAGCGTATAGCGGGGGTAAGGCGATTTGTGGTCCTCAGTGCGCAGGATTAATGTTAGGTGATAAATCAATATTGATGTCTGCATGGCAGGCTAGTTCACCTCATCATGGACCAGGAAGGGATAATAAAGTTGGTCGTGAGGAGATGGTCGGAATGATGGCGGCAGTTGAAGACTGGGTTAAACGTGATCATGCTGCCGACTGGAAGAAGTGGCTAGGCTGGCTCGATACAATCTCAAAGAAAATTACTCCTGTTGATGGAGTTAATGCAGAAGTTTATGAGCCAGCGGGCTTGTCCAATAAATCTCCAGTCTTGTATGTAAAATGGGATACCAACAAGCTTAACATTAATAGTTTTGAACTTGCTGAAGAATTAGGCAGAAATAAGCCAAGAATCGCTTTGGCCAGTCGTGGAGAAACTGACGGTATCAGTTCTGTGAGTATTACCACCGGTCAGATGCAGGCAGGAGAAGAGAAGATTATTGCAGACAGACTTTTTGAGGTACTATCCAAGAAGCGTAATCCCCGCCCTGAAATGTCAGCCCCTTCAGCTAATCTCGCAGGGCTTTGGGATTTGAATATCAAGTTTTTCAGTAGTAATGGCATGCACTCATTGAGCATTGAGCAAGATGGTAACTGGATTTCAGGTACTCATATTGCGGATTTTGATACCAGAACTGTTGCTGGAACAATTGATGGAAATAAGGTGAGATTTGAAAGTACAATTAAGATTATTGCAGACAATATTAATTACCTGTTTCAGGGTACTGTAAATGGTGATACCATGTCCGGAGACATTCATTTAGGTGAATACCGAACAGCAAGCTTTACCGCAAAGCGCAGTTCAACTAAACCTGCCAGAAAAATAATTCAAATTCCTGCTGGTCCGCCTTTAGCTACATAATATCATTTTCTCCCTGCCGGTTTATTACATAGAGTAAGAAGCCGGCAGTTTTCTTTAAACAATGTTGTATCCGCAATTAAAATGAATCTGCAATAACCAATTTTGAACCTTTTAATTATTTTAAATATCGAATTGAATGAAAAAAATAAAAATTGCCTCCATTTTTTCTGTTGTCTTCCTGCTTTTAGTAAATACCACAAGCGCTCAGCAAGGCGCTGCCAATAATTCGTCCAATTTTCTTGTTTATAATGTTGTGCAATCAGCTAAAACAGTTGATGTGAATGATGGATGGAATGAATCTGGCTGGAAGGGGATTAAATCTATCAAAATCCGAAATTATATGGGTGAAATTCCGGCATTTAAGCCTGAGGCTGATGTCAAAATGACCTATGACAATGATTATATCTATGTCATTTATAGAGTTAAAGATCGTTACGTAAAAAGTGTCACTGAAAAAATAAACGGACCTGTTTGGAGAGACTCTGCAGTGGAGTTTTTTTTCTCACCTGAGGCCGATAATCCAATTAACTACTTTAATCTTGAGATCAATTGCGGTGGAACCCCATTGCTTCATCATAAAAAGAACAGGCCTACTGTCGAGGATATTCAGAAAATTCAGATTAAGGCCTCTTTACCAAAAGTAGTCGATACAGAGATAACGGAGCAGGTAACCTGGACAATGTCGTTCAAAATTCCATTGAATATGCTAGAAAAATATACCAATGTAATTCGCCCTAAGCCGGGTGTTGCCTGGAGAGCGAATTTCTACAAGATCGCTGAAATTAATTCCAATCCGCATTACATTACATGGAACGAAGTGAAAAACGATAAGCCGCAATTTCATTTACCGCAGTTCTTTGGGATTGTTAAATTTCAATAAATCAGTCGTCTAAAATTGGAGAGAAAAAGAATGACACATTTAATAATACTTAGTAAATGCTTGTTCCATTGGAAAAGAGAAGCCCTTATGGTTTTTTCTCTTTTTTTGTTCATTCAGACAAACAATGCACAGGAAATCGATATTCTTCTGAAAGGAGGTCATCTGATTGACCCTAAAAACAGTATAGATGCTAAAATGGATATTGCTGTTAAAGACGGTAAAATATTCAGGGTGGCGGCAGATATTCCTTCTTCAGCTGCCAAAAAGGTGCTTGATGTAAGTGGTTTCATTGTTGCACCAGGCTTGATCAATATCCATACTCATGTTTTTGCAGGAAGTAATCCAGGGTTTTCTGATGGTCAATCCAGTCAGTTGCCTGATGCTTTTGCATTACGTTCGGGTATAACAACAGTTGTTGATGCAGGGACCACCGGATGGAGAACCTTCCCGGAATTTAAGGCTAAAGTTATTGATCCTTCCGTAACACGTGTTCTTGCCTGGATCAATATTTTCGAAACAGGATTTAGTTCAGGCTCTGGTTTTGAACCTGATATGGGGACAGTGAGCGTTCAAAAGACTACCGAAGCACTTCAAAAATACAAGGACTATATTGTAGGTACTAGAGTCGGTCATTACATTGGGAAAAGCTGGATTCCTTTTGAGCGTGCTTCTGAGGCTGCAAAAATTTCTAATACTCCGCTTTTTGTTGAGTGTCATATGCCTCAATACACCCTTCAGGAACAGTTGGATCATATGCGCCCCGGTGATATTATTACGCATGCTTTTGAAAATGTCTCAGAACGTATGACCGTAGTAGACGAACAAGGTAAGGTCAGGCCCTTTGTTTTAGATGCACAGAAAAGAGGAGTGCTTTTCGATGTTGGGCATGGGGGAGCTGGATTTTGGTTTAATCAGGCAATTCCGGCATTTAAGCAGGGGCTCTGGCCAAATTCTTTTGGAACCGACGAACATCGTACGAGTATGAATTCAGGAATGAAAAATATGCTGAATGTGATGTCAAAATATATGAACATTGGGATGAGTGTTCCGGAGATAATTGCCCGTGGAAGCTGGAATGCTGCTAAATCTATTAAGCGTGAAGATCTAGGAAATTTATCTGAAGGATCAGTCGCAGATATTGCAGTTCTCAGTGTAGTGAATGGCAAATTTGGTTTTGTAGATTCTGGCCAAAACAGGATCGAAGGAAGTGGTAAACTTGAAGCAGAATTAACAGTACGTGCCGGTAGAATTGTATGGGATCTTAATGGACTGGCCGCAAATACTTACAACAAATAGAATAATTATAGATGAAACGTAGAAGTTTAATCAAAGGTCTTGCCTTATTGCCTGTAGTTGGAAATGTGCTATCTGCCGAAGGGGCAGAATCTGTTTTAGGAAATGGAACTTTGGAAAATTTGAATGAAGTTACTTTAGGTTCATTTATGGATGAGAAGAATATATATCGCTCCATGGGTGTTGAACCAATTATAAATTGCCGGGGTTCATTTACGATAATTGGAGGATCCATTAAACTTCCGAAAGTAAAGCAGGCACTCGACGCTGCAAGTAATAATTTTGTCCAGCTTGACGAGCTTGCAGAAGCAGTTGGAAAACGGCTTGCTGAACTTACCAAGACCGAATGGGGAATGGTTTCATCAGGATGTGCTGCTGGTGTAAAACACATAACTGCCGCTTGTGTTACTGGTGGCAGCCCTGAAAGACTTATCCGTATTCCTGACCTGACCGGCTTTGAGAAAACTGAAGTGATCATACCCAGATATTCACGACAGCATTATGATCATGCTGTTCGAAATATTGGGGTAAAAATCATAACTATTGCCACTGCCACCGAGCTTGAGAAAGCCATTAATTCGAAAACTGCAATGATCTATCTTACCTCAGGAACTCCGGGCGCTGCTTCAGATACAGGTCAGCCCCTTTCACTGGAGGTAATCGCAGCAATTGCGAGGCCAAAGAATGTTCCAATATTGATGGATGCAGCAGCAGAAAGTCTGACAATTCCGCCTGTTCATTTGAAAAGAGGAGCCGACATTGTAGCTTACAGTGGTGGTAAAACAATTCGCGGACCACAGTCGGCTGGATTGATGCTTGGCAATAAAAATATTTTAATGGCAGCATGGCAGGCAAGTGCTCCTCATCATGGGCCAGGCCGGGATAATAAACTCGACCGTGATGAGATTGTAGGTATGGTGGCTGCAGTTGAGGATTGGCTCGTTCGTGATCATGATGCGGAATGGAAGAGATGGCTGGGCTGGTTGAATTTTATTTCTGCCAAAGTATCCGGTATAAGTGGAATGAGTACAAAAATTATTGAACCAGTAAATCTGAATAATAAATATCCTGTGCTTCATATTATGTGGGATCCCACTAAGTATCCCGTTACAAGTTATGAGATCGCTGAGGAAGTAGGAAGGAATAAGCCAAGAATTGCATTAGGAAATCGTGATGAGGCTGATGGAACTACCTCAATACAAATCACTCCCGGACATATGCAGCCTGGCGAGGAGAAAATAGTGGCTGATCGTCTTTATGAAGTTTTGTCAAAAAAGCGAAGTCCTATACCTGATATGGCTGCCCCTGCTGCTAATCTTAGCGGACGATGGGATGTAGAAGTACAATATGCTTTAAGCACCAGCATGCATTCATTTGTGATTGAACAGGAAGGAAACTGGATTCAGGGAACTCATAAGGGAGATCTTGACACAAAGAATATGGTTGGTACCATAAATGGAAATGAGGTAAAGATCAGAAGTACAATTCCAATTGTTGGTAATATCATTATTTACCTTTTTTCAGGAAAGGTTAATGGTGATATTATTTCCGGTGATATTCATATGGGAGAATATCTGACGGCTAAATTTACTGCCAAACGAAATACAACTAAACTTCCAAAACAAAAGGTAATGATACCGGGTGGTCAGCCATTGGCAACCTGATAAGATGCTTTTAACATTTTAAAACATTATGATATGAAACGCAGAGACATCATTAAAGGAATGGCAGCAATGCCCTTATTAGGGTTGATTAATCCATTAGATTCGGCATTGGCTTCCATGCCGGAGAAGTTCAAGAAAAAACGCCTGGTGATCGATACCCATGTTGAAACTTGGAATTTTGATCCGCGTTTTCCATTCAAACATCCTGAAAATCCGAACCTTAAAGTGGCAATTGAGGCGCCTATTGAAAACCAGGTGAAACAAATGAAGGATTTTGATATTACCTATGGTGTTTTAATTAATCCACGTTATTATGGTTGGGATAATTCTTATAAAGCTCATTGTGTTAAAACCTATCCCAATCATTTTGTTGCGCATGGCTTATTAAATCCTCATGATCCTAAAATTGTCGATAATCTAAGATATTGGGTAAATGAGCACGGTTTTCAAGGTATGCGTTTCAGTCCGATATACAGTCCTAAAGAAACCTGGTTAAATTCAGAAGCGCATTATCCTTTGTGGAAGGAAGCTGAAAAACTCGGACTTTGTTTCAATTATTACATTGTACCACATCAAATGCCTATGCTCGAAGACATGGCAGAACGCTTCCCGGGAGTTAAGATAGTGGTTGATCATGCCGGAAAACCGGATTTGAAAGCTGCCGATTGCTGGCCGGAATTTAAAAAGATGTTTAAGCTAAGTCGTTTTAAAAATGTCTGGATCAGCAACTCAGAACCCTATGAAATGTCGGAAATCAAGAAGTATCCATATGAAGATACCCTGCCATTCTATAAGGCTATTTATGAAGAGTTTGGTGCAAAGCAGATTATTTGGGGCACAGGTTATCCGTTCCCAAGATGGGAACTTCCAATGGATAAGGAATTAGAGTTTATGTACAAATACTGTGATTTCTACACTGAAAAGGATTTAGATTTAATCATGGGCAAGAATGCTCTTGAAATCTGGAAATTCCCAAAGAAATCCTAACTTCCCTTATTTTATAGACTTGTTTTCTGATGATTTTACACTATGAATAATAATTATATGTTTTTTAAAAGTTATAGATTTTATCTATCCGTTGTTTTTATTTGTTTTTTAGTTTCAAACTCAAATGTATTTGCACAGGCAATACCTAAAGATGAATTGATATTTCTGACTTCTGCATGGAAGGGTGAACGTTTTACTGATGGCCGCCCACGGATTTCGGATGAACTTATAAAACGTGCCCGTGAAATTGGGATTGAAGAAGCATGGCAGATTCTTAATAACGAAGGATACTTTAATCAGTATGAGCGCAATTGGAAAATTCTACATGAAGAAGTTAAAGTAGTAGGCCGGGCATTAACAGCTCAGTTTATGCCGATTCGTCCGGATGTTGAAAAAAATATTGTAGATCGCGCAGCTAAAGAGGGTCGTGTTGGAAGGCATTTACATTGGCCAATCAATATGCTGACCCAGGGGGATGTTTATGTAGCTGATAATAAGGGTCGCGTAGGATCACTGATGGGAGATAACCTCGGAAACGTGATTTACAAGAATTCAGGTAATGGTGTTGTCTTTGATGGATTTGCCCGTGATGTTGACGGACTTGCTGATATCAAAGGCTTTAATGCTCATGTCAGGGATTTTGCTCCTCAGTTTTTACAAGGTGTAGTGCTAATGGGTTTGAATGCACCAATTACAATTGGAGCAGCGATTGTGCTTCCGGGTGATCTGGTTATTGCTGGAAGAGCAGGAGTTGTTTTCATTCCGGCACATTTGGCAGAACTGGTTGTTTCTACCGCAGAATTTATTGCATCGAAAGATCGCTTTGGCCATGAAATGATTCGGAGTGGGACATATAAGGCAACTGAGGTCGATACACAGTGGACCGATCCAATAAAGGTTGAATATCTGAAGTGGCTCGATCGTAATCCGGCTGAAAAGAAAATTAGCCGAGCTCAATTAGATCAGTTTATGTCAAAAAGAACATACTAATTATAAATTATGAAACCAGTATTTAAATTTGTACTAGGTTTAGGAGCATTTTGTCTTTTGGCAGCACTGATCCTTTATCTGATTAATAGTCCAAAAACAGCAGAACCTTTCTTAATTGCAGGAATAGTTTTAGTTGCGCTCGGTATCAGAGGGGTATCTGCCTTAAAGGGATTTGCCTATCCGATCATGATTGTAGGTGTG
This sequence comes from Sphingobacterium thalpophilum, assembly GCA_945878525.1. Taxonomy (GTDB): domain Bacteria; phylum Bacteroidota; class Bacteroidia; order Sphingobacteriales; family Sphingobacteriaceae; genus Daejeonella; species Daejeonella thalpophilum_B. The sequence continues at coordinate 7,471 of CAMCTU010000038.1, read as the reverse complement.
GTTTCTACAGCCCTTATTTTTCCGCAGTATTTCGTCGAGATCAATGGGTATAAACTTTCGGGATTAATTACCCCACTCATACAACTGATCATGTTCGGAATGGGTATCACAATGAGTTATAAGGATTTTCTTGGTGTATTTAAAGCTCCAAAGGGAGTATTTGTTGGTATTCTTAGTCATTTTACAATCATGCCCCTACTAGGTTTTGCCCTGGCTAGTATGAGTAATTTTGAACCGGAAATTGCTGCAGGAATGATTTTGATCGGCTGTGCCCCAAATGCAGTTGCTGCCAATGTAATTTCTTATCTTGCCAAAGCGAATCTTGCTTTATCAATCACCCTGACCTCAATAGCAACCATACTGGCACCGTTCCTCACACCTTTGTTGATGAAGCTCCTGGGGGGATCATTCATTGAAATTAATGTTCTTGATATGATGTGGGATATCATGAAAATGGTTATTCTGCCGATCACATTGGCCATCGTGCTGAATGAACTGCTTAAGGATAAAATCAAATGGCTGAACTCGGTAATGCCAATGGTTTCAATGTTTGGAATTGCATTCATAATCATTATTGTAACAGCGGTAGGGAGAGAAAGTCTGCTTACTGTTGGGCCGCTTTTAATCTTGCTGGTATTGATACATAATTTATTAGGATACACATTGGGTTATGGGTCCGCTAAGCTATTTGGAATGAATGAAAAAGATTGCCGTACCATAGCCATCAATGTGGGTATGCAGAATGCTGGTCTTTCAAAAGGTTTGGCACATGGTATGGGTAAACTGGGTACTGTTGGTTTAGCTCCGATGATTTATGGACCTTTAATGAATATCAGTGGATCTATACTTGCATCCTTCTGGAAAAATAAACCAATTAATGAAAAATAACTCCCCCTCAACTAAAAATTAAAATATGTACAGATCATTAGTTACATTTCTCGTATTGGTTATCCTAAGCTCCACAACTCAGGCTCAGGTGACAAACGAAATTCGTATTGCAAAATTGGTTAAGGATTTTAATAATGCCATCATAGCCAGAGACAGTTCGGTATTAGCTGAATTAAGTTTGGATGAATTGACCTATGGTCATTCGGCAGGTCATATTCAGGATAAGACAGCCTTTATTAAATCCGTTTTGATTGGGCCAACATTCTTTAAATCGATTGAACCTGAAGATCAAACCATTAAAATTAATGGCAGGCATGCTATTGTTAGACATATTGTAGTTGCCAATGCTACTCGTGAGGGCAATCCGGTAGCCTTGCGATTTGGGAATGTCATGGTTTGGTACAAAAAGCAGGATAAATGGAGACTGCTGGCACGGCAAGGATTTAAACTTTAATATGCTTAATTAGAATGCAAAAGGGTGAAATGTCTTGTAAGGGTATTTTATCGGTATAGAAAATATGATGGATAAGAAAACAGAACTTAAGTCTCTTATTAAGGAGCAGGGGATAGTCCCCTTATACTATGCCGCCGATGCCGATGTAAGTATTGAGTTAATGCGTGCAATGTATGAGGGCGGAATACGAACTACTGAATATGCCAACCGTGGCGAGCAGGCCATGAAAAACTTTAAAGAGATGCGCAAGGCTTGTGATGCCGAAATGCCGGGTATGCGTCTGGGTATTGGTACTATAAAAAATGTTCAAGCTGCAAAACAATATATCGAAGAAGGTGCAGAATTTTTAGTATGTCCGGGTATACTGGAGTCTATAATAGAACTTTCAGATAATCATAATTTACTCTGTGTTCCAGGATGTATGACTCCCAGTGAGATCATTCGTGCTGAAAGCTGTGGAGTGAATTTGGTAAAACTTTTCCCCGCAAATACTCTGGGTCCTTCTTATATTGAGGCCGTTCAGGCATTGTTTACAGATATGAGCTTTTTACCTACCGGGGGGATAGAACTGAATGAAGATAATCTTCGGGGCTGGTTTAAAGTCGGGGTTTCCGCTGTTGGTGGAAGTAAGATGATTACTAAAGCGGTTATTGAAAATAAGTTATATGCAGACTTAAGTAAAGAGTGCCATCGTGCGCTAAACCTGATAAAAATGGTTCGGGAGAGTTTAGAGAATAGGTAAATTTTGAAATTGAATACAAAATCATAATACAAAAAACAAAATGAACGAATCATTATACAAATACATGCGTGTGGGTTTGGTCCACTTTATGGCTTTCCCGGCAACAATTAAAGGTGAAGGGCCGGTATATGAAACAATCCGTAAGATTGCAGTTGATGATTATTTCAGTGCAATTGAAATTACCACCATTAAGGATCCTGAGACCCGTTTGGCAGTAAAGAAAATGCTTGAAACTTCACATATGACCGTAGCTTATGGTGCACAGCCAAGGCTGCTGACAACAGGTATGAATATTAATAGTTTAGTGGAGGAAGAACGCCAGAAAGCGCTTAATAATTTAAAACAGGGAATAGATGAGGCCTATGAAATTGGAGCATCCAGTTTTGCTTTTCTGAGCGGAAACTATGAAGAAAGTAGAAAAGAAGAAGCTTTTGAGGCTCTGGTGAAATCAACCAATGAGATTTGTGCTTACGCGAAGAGTAAAGGTGAGATGAAAATTGCACTTGAGGTTTTTGATTTTGATGTAGATAAAAGGAGTTTGATTGGCCCAGCAGTTCTGGCATTGCGTTATGCTAAAGAGATCCGAAAAGCCCACGAGCATTTTGGCCTGATGGTCGACCTGAGCCATATACCATTGATTCATGAAACCATTGAAGAATCAATACTTCCTGTAAAGGACTATATTGTGCATGCTCATATTGGAAATTGTGTGGTTAAAAGTCCGGATATGGCTGCCTATGGAGATGTACATCCAAGATTCGGCTTCCCCAATGGCGAAAATGATGTGGATGAAGTTGTAGAGTATCTGAAGGTCTTACTGGATATTGGCTTCCTGAATACACAAACACCACCGGTAGTGAGTTTTGAGATCAAGCCTTTCGGAGATGAAGATGCGGATGTGGTAATTGCAAACGCCAAGAGGGTGTTGAATCTGGCATGGGCACGAGTTTAGTAAGCCTAAAGCTTAAAGCAGAAAGCTAAAGTTAATTGAGAATATTAGAATATAGATAAGCATGAAGTTAGTTGTTTTAGATGGTTATACTCTTAATCCCGGAGATTTAAGCTGGGATGGAATAAAGAAGATTGGTAATCTGGAGGTGCATGACCGAACACAAGAGAGCCTGATTTTGGAACGATGCAAGGGAGCAGAGATTATTTTTACAAATAAAACGCCACTCCGGGAATCGATACTTTCTCAGCTTCCTGATTTGAAATATATCGGTGTTCTGGCAACCGGATATAATGTAGTTGATGTAGATTACGCGAAAACCAGAGGTATAGCAGTTGCGAATGTTCCGGGTTATGGAACTGCATCGGTGGTTCAAATGACTTTTGCTTTATTGCTGGAATTATGTCAGCATGTACAAAGCCACAGTGATTCAGTTCGGAAGGGCGACTGGGCTGCCTCTCCCGATTTTTGTTACTGGAATTATCCTTTGATCGAGCTCGAAGGTAAATCTATAGGAATTATTGGATTCGGCAGTATCGGACAGAAAGTGGCTGATATTGCGACAGCTTTTGGGATGAATATTATTGGATTTTCAAGAACCAGATCAGATCAGTCGCACCGAAAAAATTTCAAGTGGGCAGAACTTAATGAATTATTAAAGGAGTCGGATGTAGTCAGTGTGCACTGTCCGCTTTTCCCTGAAACACAGGGTATAATTAATATGAATAGCCTAAAATTAATGAAGCGGACTGCCTTCTTTTTGAACACATCCAGAGGCCCGCTGATGGTAGATCAGGATCTGGCCGACGCATTAAACCAGGGAATTATAGCAGGAGCAGGTATCGATGTACTTTCGGTCGAACCTCCATCCGCAGATAATCCATTATTCAAGGCAAAAAACTGTTTAATAACCCCGCATATAGCATGGGCTACGAAAGAAGCCCGTTCCAGATTGATGGGAATTGCAGAAAATAATTTATCTTCATTCCTGAATCAAAAACCTGTTAATATTGTAAATAAATAAAACCCAAAATTAAATTATTATGAAAAAGTTCTCCTTATTATTTCTTATTTCGGCTGCATTATTAAGTTGTAACCCAAACCAGAAAGATGCTGCAAAAAAAGAGACCGCTGCTGCTGATACAGTGAATATCGAAGCTCGTTTAAAGGAATTGAATATTGAGCTTACAACTCCAAAGCCACCAACAGCCAATTTCGTAAAAACTGTTCGTGTGGGTAATCTTGTTTACACTTCAGGTCATGGTCCTGACCGTGCAGAAGGTGGTCCTATGACAGGCAGAGTTGGTGATGATTTAACACTGGAGCAAGGTCAGGAAGCTGCACGTTTAACCGGTGTCGCATTACTTTCAAGCTTGAAAGCAGAAATTGGTGACCTTGGCAAAATTAAGCGCGTGGTTAAAGTTTTAGGAATGGTTCAATGTACACCTGAATTTAAGGATCAGCCAAAGGTAATGAATGCATTTTCTGATATGATGGTTGATATCTTTGGAGCAAAAGGCAAACATGCCCGTTCTGCAGTAGGTTTTAGCGCATTACCAGGCAATATTGCTATTGAAATTGAAATGATTGTAGAAGTAGAGGATTAATAATCCTTTAAACCCTTACATTCTGATTTTTTGCTGATTTACTTTTCTGATAGATTTAGTAAATCAGCATTATTTTTTTGTGATATTCTGCTTAATTTAAGTTCTTTTAAAATTAGAATTATGAAAAAGTATTTCTTATTACCCATGATCACCATTATTCTGATTTCATGGAATTCTGTATCCACTGCCCAGGTAAAAGCGGATACAAAAGCTGGAATTATAGATTTTGATGCGCGCCTCAAGGAGTTAAATATCGTTTTAGTAAAACCCAGTCCGCCATTAGCCAGCTATGTAAAGATTGTTCGCATAGGTAATCTTGTTTATACTGCAGGTCATGGTCCTGATAAACCGGATGGCAGCAGGCTTACCGGAAGGGTAGGTGACGACTTGACACTTGAGCAAGGACAGGAAGCAGCACGGTTAACCGCCATTTCTCTGCTTTCCAGCTTGAAGGCTGAACTTGGGGATTTAAATAAAGTCAAGCGAATTGTTAAGGTTTTGGGAATGGTGCAATGTACTCCCGAATTCAAAGATCAGCCAAAGGTGATAAATGCTTTTTCAGACCTGATGGTTGCAGTATTTGGGGAAAAGGGTAAGCATGCCCGTTCGGCTGTGGGAATGTCGGCACTTCCCGCAAATTGGGCAACTGAAATTGAAATGGTTGTGGAGGTTGAAGATTAGAATACACCAGAATCGAATATTATGCAAATTCTGATTGCACCCAACGCTTTTAAACACAGCCTTACGGCTAATGAGACAGCTGATGCTATAAGGGAAGGTTTGAAACGCAGTGGGTTAAATTTTACTTCTGAATGCTTCCCAATTGCTGATGGAGGGGATGGGACGGGCCATTTAATCGTTGAGAAATGCGGAGGTATATGGCATGAGTATGATGTTCATGATCCATTGGGGAGATTGATTAAAGCCTCTCTGGGAATTATCGACCAAGGCAAAACTGCTGTCATCGAGATGGCGGATGCATCAGGAATTCGGCTGTTGCACCCCGAAGAAAGATCTCCTTTAATGGCTACTTCTTTTGGAACAGGTGAACTGATCAGTTTTGCATTGGACAGGCAGGTTGAAAACATCATCATCGGTCTTGGTGGATCCGCAACGGTAGACGGTGGAATCGGAATATTAAGCGCTTTGGGAATCAAATTCAGAGATGCCGATGGACTTGAACTCGCTGCTTTACCATTTAATATGTCACGTTTTCAGCATATTGACAACTCCTCTTTCGATAGGCGGGTTTTGAATTGTCGTATAACTGTTCTGTGTGATGTGGATAATTTTCTTTTGGGTCAACAAGGATCAGCAGCTGTTTTTGGCCCGCAAAAAGGAGCAAGCCCAGCAGATGTTGAACTTTTGGATTATGCCTTAAGCAATTTATCTGAACTTGCTCTCAAACTGACCGGCACCAATATGAATGAGATCCTGCATGGTGGGGCTGCAGGCGGTATCGCTGCCACTATGCGAACGTTTTTAAATGCGGAATTAGTGAATGGAGGAGAACATTTTTTACATATCACTGATTTTGAGAAAAGTTTAAATAATACCGATCTGCTGATAACTGGTGAAGGGAGTTTAGATGAACAAACTTTACAGGGAAAGGGACCGTTTGCAGTAGCTAAATATGCAAAGCAAAAAGGGATTCCGGTTATCGGACTTGCCGGAAAAGTTCCCATGGAGGATCATCCCGAAATGAATAAATTTTTCGATTTGCTGCTGGCTATTGGCAATCAGCCAAGTGATCTTGAAACTGCGATGAAATATACTGCCTCTAACTTGATCCGTACTTCAATAGCAATCGGGAGATTCATCTTGCTATCAAAAAGTATTTAAAATTTTTCCTTTGTTTTTTTTACCGTAACTGACCAATAAAAAAATCATGAAAAAATCACTTTTCCTGTTCATTATATTCTTTAACTCTTTTGTTCATGCTCAAAGTTTGAATCAAAAGATTGAAAATGCATACAAAATTTTTGAATCTGATCCTCAGTTGAGGTTTGCAAGTACTTCTTTGACGGTTTTAAATGGAGAAAATGGAACTTTGATTTTTTCAAAGAATGGCAATTTAGGACTTTCAAGTGCTTCAACCCTTAAAACGATCACTTCGGCAACAGCATATTATATCTTGGGTAAAGATTTTACCTGGGAAACTACTCTTGGCTATTCTGGTTCTATTTCAGCAAATGGTAAACTAAACGGAGATGTAATCATTACCGGTGGAGGGGATCCATCATTGGGAAGTGATCGTTATGATAATAGCGGATCTGAGCTGCTTCTCACAAAATGGGCTGATGAATTGAGCAGGGCTGGAATTAAAACTATCAGCGGACAAATTATTGCTGATGATCGACTATTTGGAACTGAAACTATGCCTGGTGGTTGGACATGGCAGGATATGGGTAATTATTATGGTGCCGGCTTATCATCTCTTACTTGGCGTGAAAACCAGTTCGAAATGTATTTTAAACCCGGTAGGATCGGAGAGGCTGCCGAGCTATTAAGAACCGATCCCGAGATGTCATATATTAAAATTGTTAATGAAGTTAAGACTGCTGCTGCAGGAACAGGAGATAATGTTTATGCTTATTCTGCCCCGTTTTCAACAATAATTTATTTAAGGGGAACTTATGGAGTTGATCTGAAAAAAGCAATTGCTGCCTCGGTTCCCGATCCTGCTTTTGATCTGGCATATCGCCTTCAGAATAAATTAAAGCAGTCTGATATTCAGGTTGAAAATGGGGTAGTAACTGCAAGAGGACTTTCTGCAAATTTAAAGCCATTGATTTCTCAAAATAAGATTATATCTGTACATAAATCTCCTG
>CAMCTU010000037.1 GCA_945878525.1 Sphingobacterium thalpophilum | reverse complement strand
TCACGCCTGCGTCGGGAAGACAAAAGGTATGGGATTGAGACCCGATAGCTATCGGGTTGAGATGAAACAGACAACTGGTCAAAAAATGAAAAATAAAGAGTAATAAGTTGATCCTTATTCCTTAATCAATTAAATATTATGAGCACAATAAAAACCAGAACAATCAAAGGCGGAGAGTTTATTATCCGCGAAACGGCATGTGAGGATATTTTTATTCCTGAAGAGTTTGATGAAGAACAGTTGATGATCAAAAAAACCTGTGAGGATTTTTTGGAAGTAGAGGTGTTCCCCAATCTCGACAGAATCGATAATCAGGAAGAAGGCTTAATGGTCAATCTGATGGACAAGGCTGGTGAACTTGGCTTACTCGCTGTTTCCATTCCGGAAGAATATGGAGGTTTTGGTAAGAACTTCAATACTTCAATGTTGGTTGCAGATTCAGTTGGAGCCGGATGTTCCTTCGCAGTAGCACTTTCAGCACATACAGGAATAGGTACTCTGCCTATTCTGTACTATGGAAACAAAGAACAGAAGGATAAATACATTCCAAAACTTGCAACCGGAGAATGGAAAGCTTCTTATTGCCTCACTGAGCCTAATTCAGGTTCTGATGCAAATTCCGGAAGGACCAAAGCTGTCTTGAATTCAGAAGGTACCCACTACCTGATTACCGGTCAGAAGATGTGGATCACCAATGGTGGTTTTGCCGATATTTTTATTGTTTTTGCAAAAATTGGAGAGGATAAAAATCTGTCTGCATTTATTGTTGAAAAGGATTTTGGTGGAATAACCATGAACCCTGAAGAACATAAATTAGGTATTAAAGGTTCATCAACTAGGCAGGTGTTTTTTACCGACTGTCCGGTTCCGGTCGCAAATTTGCTTTCCGATCGTGAAAATGGCTTTAAAATAGCTGTAAATATTCTTAATATCGGCCGGATCAAATTGGGTGTTGCAGCTATTGGCTCTTCCAGAAAGGTTTTGAATCAGGCAATAAACTATTCTAATGAACGTGTTCAGTTCAATTTGCCAATTTCCAAGTTCGGCGCAATCCGTTATAAACTCGCGGAAATGGCTACACGTAATTTTGCGCTTGAAAGTGCTTCTTACCGAGCAGGTCAGAATATCGATGATGCTTATGATACCTTGTTAGCAGAGGGAATGGAGCCTTCACAGGCCAAATTGAAATCTACAGAGCAATTCGCCGTAGAGTGTGCAATTATTAAGATCTGGGGATCAGAAGTATTGGATTATATTGTGGATGAAGGTCTGCAGATTTATGGTGGAATGGGTTATTCTGCGGAGGCGCCAATGGAACGTGCCTATCGCGATAGCCGTATCAATAGGATATTTGAAGGTACCAATGAAATCAACAGAATGCTCATTCTGGATATGTTGTTGAAACGTGCCATGAAAGGAGAGCTTGATTTAATGACTCCTGCACAAGCTGTTGCTGCTGAATTAATGTCTATTCCTGATTTTGCTGAGGAAGATAATTCGCTTTTTGCCTCAGAAAAACGCATTTTATCTAATCTTAAAAAAGCCGGATTAATGATAGCCGGTGCTGCAGTTCAAAAATTGATGATGACTCTGTCAAAAGAGCAGGAAATTCTGATGAACATTGCTGACATGATTGGATACATTTATCTTGCAGAATCAACGATTTTAAGAGTAGAAAAATTGGTCAAACTAAGGGGTGAAGAATCCTGTGCGGGACAGCTTGATATGATGCGGATTTACCTTTATCAATCTGTTGATAAAGTTTCTGTTGCCGGTAAGGAGGCTTTGTACTCATTCGCTGAAGGTGATGAATTAAGAATGATGCTTGTAGGATTAAGACGTTTTACCAAGTCAGAACCTTTTAATATTAAAGAAACCAGACAACGTGTCGCTAAGCAATTGATTGAGGCAAACAAGTATTGCTATTAATCAATACTTTAGCCAAAAATAGAGACATCGGATCTGTCAGATATCACTATTTTATCTGATTTATATCGGTGTACTATGAATTTCGTTTTTGATTTTATTTAAAAATGACAAAACACAAACTTTAGAAAGGATTTCTGGCAAACTCTTTGTCTGTTCTTAGCGTATGTGTATAAATACAAATTCATGCAATTAATTCATTTAATAACCATAGAAATTCTTGAAATGTCCGGACTGATTGACAAACTAAAGGCTCTGAAGGATAAGCTTCAGGATTACCTTCCTGATCTTAATCCTCAGGAATCCAACAAAAAGCAGTTGATTTACATTCCTTTGCGTGTTTCTGACCAGGATAAAACGAGGAAGAAAACTCAAGACAAATAATATTCCAATATGAAAGATACTAAGAATACGATAGAAGAAATTCAAAATGCTTACATAGATTATGTTCTGACTAAGGGTATGAAGCCCGCCTCTGTTTACATATTTGCAAAAGAGAATAATATGACTGAGGAGGAGTTTTATAATTCCTACGCATCTTTTGAGGGTATGGAAGAGTCGATCTGGACTGATCTTTGTCAAAAGGCTTTATCTGAAGTACAAAATCAGGAAATATGGGAGCAATATTCCTCCCGGGATAAAATACTTGCATTTTTCTATGGGCTTATTGAGTTGTTGAAGAGCAAAAGGAGCTTTGTTTTGTACAGTTTAAAACAATCCGGACAAACAATTGGCACCCCCTCAATCTTAAAGGGTGTTAAAAACCTTTTTGAATCTTTTGCGTCCGGCTTGGTTGATCAGGGTGTTGAGTCAGGTGAATTAGCGAACAGACGATTTCTAACATCTAAATATAAAGATGCCCTCTGGATCCAGTTTGGCATCATTTTAAATTTCTGGGCCAAAGACAATAGTGCCGGATTTGAAAAAACTGATGAAGCTATTGAAAAAGGGATTAATGTTACCTTCGATCTTTTTGGTAAATCCCCATTAGATAGTTTGTTTGATTATGGTAAGTTCATGATGAATAATGGCGGCATGAAACCTAATGTTAAGTTTTAAAAGCCATAATCATCATTTGAATCTTAATAAATGAAAGAACAAGACAGTATTCCAACCTCAAAAACGGAACGTTCAGCAAAGTTTGTGAAAACAGGTTTGAAGGTTGGAGGAAATTATATTAAACACTATTCCAAAAAGCTATTTAATCCTTCATTAACCAAGGATGAGTTAAATCTTGACAACGCAACTGATATCTACACGTCTTTAAGCGAATTAAAGGGAAGTGCCCTTAAGGTTGCTCAGATGCTCAGTATGGATAAAAATATATTGCCAAAGGCGTATGTTGATCAATTTTCACTCTCTCAATACAATGCCCCTCCACTGTCCGGGCCATTAATTGTCAGAACTTTCACCAAGTATTTTGGTAAAACACCTTCTGAGATTTTTGATGAATTTAATATAAAATCTACCAATGCCGCTTCAATAGGACAGGTCCATCAAGCAAAACTAAATGGGAAGAAGTTAGCTATTAAAATTCAATACCCTGGCGTTGGTGACAGTATTTCTTCCGACTTAAAAATGGTAAAGCCTTTTGCTTTTCGTTTACTGGGTATGAGTCAGAAAGAACTTGAAGTCTATATGACTGAGGTTGAAGACCGGCTTCTTGAAGAAACAGATTATAACCTAGAAATTAGACGATCGATTGAATTTTCAGATGCTTGCAGAACCATTGATAATGTGGTTTTTCCGACTTATTATCCAGAGCTTTCTTCTAAAAGAATCATCACAATGGATTGGCTGGAGGGACAGCATATGAAAGAGTTTATGCGGACTAATCCCTCACAAGAACTCAGGGACAAGATTGGGCAGGCACTTTGGGATTTTTATAATTTTCAACAGCATGAGTTAAAAGCAGTGCATGCAGATCCGCATCCCGGAAATTTTTTAATTACGCCGGAAGGAAAATTAGGTATTATTGATTTTGGATGTATCAAAGAAATGCCAGATGACTTCTATTATCCATTCTTTTCGTTGACCTCTACTGATTTATTAAAAGATAAAGCAAGAACTATCAAGGCATTCAGGTCTTTAGAAATGATCCGTGAAAATGATGATGCTGCACAGATCGAGTTTTTTTACAGGCTTTACAAAGAAATGATTGAACTATTTGCTCAGCCATATATGTCAAGTACCTTTGATTTTAGTAAGACGGAGTTTTTTGACAAGCTTTATTCCTATGGTGAAAAAATATCAAAAATGCCTGAATTCAAACAAGCTCGTGGAGTAAAGCATTTTATTTACGTGAACCGAACTAATTTTGGATTGTATAATATGCTTCACGATCTGGGTGCAAACGTAAGAACAGATACCTGGTACCCACATGTTGATGTTGCTGTCTAGTAAATTCAGAAAGAAATTCTTTTTTGAGATGTTCCTGACTTAATTTTGTGCCTGATAATTTTAAATATTTTGTTAAAAAATGTTAATCCTTACTTTTTAACATTTAAAAGGATAAATTTGCAGCCTTATGAAGATTAAACTGTATCTGTTCTCCGTTATCATGTTGCTTGCCATGAGCTCATGTCTTAAAGACGAATATGTTGATCCAGCTGTTCAGGCAGGAAAGGATGATGCTACCATTGTTAAGTTCATAGCTGACAATAAAATATCTGCAGTAAAGCATTCCAGTGGGTTGTATTACCAAATAATACAGTCAGGTTCAGGGAACATTACCTATACAACAAACACCACCGTTACAGCACATTATACTGGCAGATTAACTTCAGGACAGATTTTTGACAAATCGTCTACCCAACCTCTTTCTTTCAAACTTGGGCAGGTAATTGTGGGTTGGCAAATAGGTGTTCCGTTAATCCAAAAAGGCGGTAAGATCAGATTATTCATTCCTTCAGGTTATGCATATGGTCCACAGGGTTCCGGTGCAATTCCTCCGAATTCGGTACTCGATTTTGACATCGAACTGGTGGATGTTCAAAACTAAAATACGAGATGAAGCAATTTTTTAAATACCTACTTACTTTCACTTTACTTTCCGTAATAATTGTTTCATGCGCAAAGGAATACGAGACCATTGAGGTTATTGACGATCGTAATGTAAAGGACTACATAAAGAAAAATAATCTTTCTGTACAGGAATATAACGGTACCGGTATGTACTATCAGGTCGTTAGTCCGGGTAATGGTTCTGATTTACAATATTCTGATCAAACACCCATATTATTAACCATACGTTCAATAGATGGTAAATTTGCATCTGTAGACACATTTGCAGGTGGTAACAGGTATTACAATTATCTTGGATATTTTAATCCTGAATCAGTCCGTACTGGAATAAAAGAGGTTTTAAAAAAATCTAATGGAACCATCCGTATGATTGTTCCTTCCCGCCTGGCTTTTGGAAGGAATGGATCTGTAGAAATTCCGGGCAATACCTCCTTGGACATTGTGGCAAGAGTAATTGAAAGATCAAAAGTGGCCCAATATGATGATTTTACCATAGTTAAATACCTGGAAAAGAATGCCATGACAGGCTTTAAGAAAACTTCAAACGGCATTTATTATAAAATAGGCCAGCAGGGAACTGGAAGTCCGATAACAGTCGATTCAACAGTTGTCGCTAATTATACCGGGAAACTTTTGAATGGGGCTATATTTGATCGTGCCCTCCCCGGTAGTGAGGCAACATTTAGTCTCAGATCGGTTATACAAGGTTGGCAACAGGGAATTCCGCTCATTAATCAGGGCGGAAATATACGCCTGATCATTCCGTCAACACTTGGTTATGGTTTGAATGGTAGTTCCCCTGCTATCCCGCCTTTCTCTTGTCTGGATTTTGAAGTGAATGTAACCGATGTCAAGTAAATAGTCTGAATCACCTTTAGGAATTTGATTCATTACAATTTAGGTTATGGTAAAACTGATTCTGTTTTTATTCATTCAGTTATCAGTATTCAGATTATCTGCTCAAAGCATTTTAGTAACCGGGAAAATTTTAGATGCGGAAACTAGAAATCCAATCGCAAATGCTACCATAAAAAGCGGGAATTTCGGAACAAGTTCTATAAAAGACGGAAGTTTTAGGATGGTTTTAAATAAGGAACTAACCTCTAATTTAGGATTAACAATCAGTTGTATTGGCTATGAAACTAAGACCATTGCCTACAAAGAAAATCTTCAAATATTCTTAAACCCCACAAATCAAGTTTTGGGTGAAGTAATTGTCGGTGTAAGTGGATTATCCATTTTAGAAAAGGCAATACAAAATATTGAAAAAAATTATCCCCAAAAAGACTTCACCATGGAAGGCTTTATAAAAATGCACCAAATTGCAAAAGATGATACAGCAGATTATAAGTTCTATAAAAACGAAGCCATTGTAAAGGTTGGTGTTACTCCATATAAAAAAACTACTCCAGACTCAAAAGTAACCATTGTTCAAAACAAGAAACTATTGCTTGATAGTCTAAAAACCGAAAAGGAATATGTAAGATTTGTTAATGCATATCAATTGCCAATTAATTGGGATATAGTTCATAGAAGAGACTTTTTACTTAGTAAGTCTGAACTAAAAAAATATGAATATCATTTAAGCACAAAAACTATTCTAAACGGTAGAACAACATATGTTATTAATTTCAATACCATAAAAAAGAAAGATTCAGAGGGAATTATTTATATAGATTCTTCCAGCTATGCGATTGCAAAAATCAATATTACATCTTATGATTTTCAACCTGCAAATTCTATTAAAATTAAAGAATCAACCAGAACAGTAGTTTACAAAATGGTTGATGATAAATGGTATGTAAAAAATATTAGCCGTAACAGTAAAAGCGAGCACAACAACATTAATTATACAAGATTTGAGGAATATCACACCATAAAAATCGATTCAAAAAAATTAGATGTCAATTATGTAGACGTTGTACAAAATAGAACTGAAGATTTAACACTAAATAAGCCACTCGCTGTGGTAGACTGGAACAAATATCAACCTTTTATAGATAGTTTAGCAAAATTAAACTTAGTGTCAGAAATTACCCCTCCAACCAAGCTAAAAAACTTTATACAAGAAAAACTAACCTTTGAATATAGAGCTTTGAATCGCTTAAGGGAATATATAATTAGTGGCGGAATAAAAACTGTTTATGGTATTAATCAATTGCCATTGCTAATGAATGGTTTTCAACCCTTAATCAATAAAGATTTACTTCAAACATCAAACTATAATTTTTCATTGGGTGGTCAGTTTCGCCTGCATACAAATTTATTTTTAGAAACTGGTGGTGGGTTTAATTTTGGAATTGGGGGCTTAAGACTAACACAAAATGATTATTTGTTAAATTATAATTTTGTATTTAATAAAACGCATCATCCCTTAACTATTACTCCAAGTTTTGGATATAGTAATATTGATTTAAGTAAGAAAAAAGAAAAATTTTATTATCAAGAAAGCTTATTGTACAGAATCAGTTTCATGTATGAGAAAAGACGACAATTAAGTTATGTAATTTCTTTAACCTATGTTGATCCTTTTTACCAAAGAAATAACGGCCTTATGGTTAGAAATTTAAAATTCGCGCCACGTTTAGGACTTATTAGAAGCTTTTAAACAATCTTAACAAAACAGTGTTATCTTTTATGAGGAGCAGTGTTTCATTGGCAAGGGCAAGCGGGCAAAAGAACCATTTGCCTTTTGATATATACCTGGGTTGTAGCTTTAGCCATGTTGCAACTAAGTATAATGAAAACATTTGATGGATTTGAGCATCAAAATCCTTTGAGAAAGTTTAGCTCAACAGTTTTTAGTTTTTTTTATAATAACGATCTGCTTTTTATTTAATGTTTAGAAATAAGGAAAAATTGTTTTAAACCGTTAAAATTCTATTCTAATAAAAAACTTACAAGAAAATGATCAAGAAAGTCATTTGTAACCACGTAATTTGTCCCAACATTCAATTTATATTAATTACTTGGTTAGATCAAGGTATTCCTGGAGAGGCTTAAATAAGTATGAGCGATAAAACCATTTTAGTTTGGTTTAGAAAAGATTTACGCATTCATGATAATGAAATTTTAACCGAGGCAGTTCGAAAAGGTGACAGGATTATTCCTATTTATTGTTTTGATCCCCGTCAGTTTGAAATTACCAATTTCCAGACCCGTAAGACTGGCCTGATTCGTACCCGATTTTTATTAGAAAGTGTGTCTAACCTTCGCGACTTTTTTAAAAGTGCCGGAGGAGATTTACTAATTAAGCTTGGGAAACCAGAAGTTATACTTCCGGACTTAGTTGCTAAATATCAGGTAAATGAGGTCTACCATCACCGTGAGGTGGCATCCGAGGAGACTAGGGTTTCAGCGGATGTTGAGAATGCTCTCTGGAAGCTTAAAATTAATTTAAAACATTTTATTGGGCACACGCTTTATCATAAAGAAGACCTGCCTTTCCCTGTTAATAACATCCCTGATATTTTTACCAATTTTCGCAAAAAAGTTGAGCGCGATGGGTCTGTGAGACCTTGTCATGAAACTCCCGTAAACATGAGTTTTCCTGAAAATCTTGAAACTACAGTACTTCCTTCTCTCAAGGAGCTTGGCTTTGATGAAAATGAACCTGCGGATTGCCGTTCTGTTATGCAATTTCAGGGTGGTGAGACAGAGGCTTTGAAACGTTTGCAGGATTATTTCTGGGTAACCAACGCAGTTCAAAGCTATAAGCAAACTCGTAATGGTCTTTTGGGTTCTGACTATTCATCTAAATTTTCGGCATGGATTGCTTTGGGATGCCTTTCGCCAAGAGAGGTTTATTGGGAGATTAAAAAATATGAGCGTGTTCATGGTTCGGGAGATTCCACTTACAGTCTTTATCTTGAATTATTATGGCGTGATTACTTCCGTTTTATGTTCAAGAAGTACGGTAATAAGTTTTTTCATAAAACAGGACTAAAAGGACTTGCGCCAGAGGAATGTGAAGATCAGCTTCAGCTATTCGAACTCTGGAAAAATGCAGAAACAGGTATTCCATTTATTGATGCCAACATGAGGGAGCTCAATAAAACTGGATTCATGAGTAACAGGGGAAGGCAAAACGTAGCCAGTTTTCTTGTAAAAGATCTCAAGGTAAATTGGATGTGGGGTGCTGCTTATTTTGAGGAAAAGCTTATTGACTATTGCCCTGCAAATAATTGGGGTAACTGGGCATATATCGCCGGTGTGGGTAATGATCCAAAAGAATACAGGTATTTTAATGTTTTAAAGCAGGCTATTGATTACGATCCTAATGGAGAATACGTCAGGTTATGGATCCCGGAGCTCCAAAAAATACCCGGAAATTGTGTTCATCAGCCATGGAATCTCTCTCCCTCAGAAAAATCTGAGTATCAGTTGGTCAACTATCTTAAAGCCCCTCCCTACACACCAGCATTAATGCCTGTGAAGAAGCTATAAAAATAGTTTATCAAATAATGGCTTTGAAAGCATATTTAGGCAGTTTTCTTGTATTTTTTTATTAATTTGCACCATTGGATTGATGGGTTTTCTAGTATGCTCTTAATTTCAAATTAGCATATTCTTTTGCACAATTCCATACTTAAAATTTTATTTTTGTGCTGCATAAACATAGTTTTTAAAAGAGAACTGTATGAACCTTTCAATCACGTAACAAAATAAATTTGGCTCATGCAAACCCGCACATGCGGATATCGAAGAACAATTATATACGAATGAAAAATTTATCCTATCTCAATAACGCTAATTCTGCTTATATCGATTCGCTCTATCAGTTATATAAAGAAGATCCGGCTTCAGTTGAGTTTGGCTGGCAGAAATTCTTTGAAGGTTTCGACTTTGGCCGCGGTTCTGAGGCAGGGGTGGTAAGTGCTGAAACTCCTGATCATTTTTTAAAGGAAATTAAAGTATTAAATCTTATCAATGGTTACAGGCAACGTGGGCATTTATTTACTAAAACCAATCCTGTTCAGGAACGAAGGTCCTATTTTCCTGGTAAAGAACTTTCAACCTTTGGTTTGGATAACGGGGATCTTGATACAATATTCAATGCAGGAGTAGAGGTAGGTATCGGCCCTGCCACCCTAAAAGACATTCTGGCGCTCGTAGAACAAACTTATTGCCAGTCTATAGGTGTAGAATATAAATACGTCAGAGATCCTGAAAAATTGAAGTGGTTTGAAAATAGAATGGAATCTGAGCGTAATACGCCTAATTTCAACATTGATACCAAAAAGGGAATTCTTAAAAAGTTAAATGAAGCTGTCGTTTTTGAGAACTTTCTGGGAACTAAATTCTTAGGTCAAAAGCGTTTTTCTCTTGAGGGGGCAGAAACGGTTATACCGGCTTTAGATTTTGTGATAGGTAAAGGAGCAGAACTCGGAATTAGTGAATTTGTGATAGGTATGGCGCATCGTGGGCGTTTGAACGTTCTGGCCAATATTATGCAGAAAACCTACAAGGATATATTTTCTGAGTTTGAAGGAAAAGGTTTTGATGCTAACACCCCTTATGGTGGTGACGTAAAGTACCATATGGGATATTCAACAGATGTTGAGACCAGATCAGGAAAGAAAGTGCACTTAAGTTTATGTCCAAATCCATCGCATCTGGAGACTGTAGATTCAGTTGTGCAGGGAATGGTTCGTTCTAAAATTGATTTTAAATACGGAGGTGATTACAAGCGTATTGCTCCGATTTTGATCCATGGTGACGCATCGCTTGCAGGACAAGGGATAACCTATGAGGTGCTTCAAATGGCAAAACTCGATGGTTATAAAACTGGTGGAAGTATTCACCTTGTAATCAATAACCAGGTAGGTTTTACTACTAATTATAAAGATGCACGATCTTCAACTTATTGCACTGATCTTGCCAAGGTTACACTTTCTCCTGTATTCCATGTGAATGGAGATGATGTTGAAGCCATCGTATATGCTATCAACATGGCATTAGAATACCGTCAAAAATACCATAATGATGTATTTATAGATATTTTATGTTATCGCCGATACGGTCATAACGAGGCTGATGAACCTAAGTTCACACAACCACTATTGTATAAAGCAATTGAGAAACACCCCAATCCAAGGGAAATATATAATCAGAAATTACTGGATCAGGGAAGCGTTGATGCCAGTCTGGCAAAAGAGATGGAGAAAGATTTCCGTGCTTTGCTTCAGGACAGGTTGAATGAAGCTAAAGAAGATCAAAGCTATTCGGCTGTGAATCAGATATTCGGGGGGTCCTGGGCAAGTTTGACTTTGGCAAAACCCGGAGCTATCTACGACCCTGTTAATACAGCTGTTCCTGCGAATAAAGTACTTTCTATCGCAAAAGAAATAAGCACTTTACCAGGAGATAAGAAGTTTTTTAAGAAAATTGAGAAGCTTTTCGAGGATCGGAAAAAAATGTCGGAAAGCAAGGTCTTCGACTGGGCTATGGGTGAATTACTGGCTTATGGAACACTGCTTCAGGAAGGTTTCAGGGTACGAGTTAGCGGTCAGGATGTGGAGCGTGGTACGTTCTCTCACAGACATGCAGTAATTACGCTTGAAGATTCTGCTGAAGAATATATCCCATTGGCCATGTTAGACAATGGATCAGCTAAATTCGAAATTTATAATTCACACCTATCTGAGTATGGAGTTTTGGGTTTCGAGTATGGTTATGCTTTAGCAAATCCAATGGCTCTGACAATCTGGGAAGCACAGTTCGGAGATTTTGTGAACGGTGCTCAGATCGTAATTGATCAATTTATAACCAGTGCCGAGACTAAATGGCAGCGTTCAAATGGTTTGGTAATGCTTCTTCCTCATGGATTTGAGGGTCAGGGACCAGAACATTCTTCTGCCAGAATTGAACGTTTCCTTGAAGCCTGTGCAGATGAGAATATACAGGTTGCTAACTGTACAACACCAGCTAATTTCTTCCATGTTTTACGCAGACAATTAAAACGGAATTACCGTAAGCCTTTAGTTGTATTTACACCAAAGAGCCTCCTTAGAAGTCCGCAATGTGTAAGTAAACTCGAAGAATTTTCAGAGGGAGGTTTCAGAGAATTGATTGATGATAGTTATGTAGAGGCATCAGATGTAAAGCGTGTACTTTTCTGCAGTGGCAAGATTTATTATGATCTTCTTGAAAAACAACAGACAGATAAAATTAAAGACACTGCTATTGTTCGTCTTGAGCAATTGTATCCTTTACCATATGATCAGATTGAAGCTGTCAGAAGCAAATACAAGAATGCTGATGAGCATGTTTGGGTTCAGGAAGAACCTGAGAATATGGGTGCTTGGCCTTATATTTTAAGAAAATTCCGTAAGTCGACTATTAATTTTGACCTTGTATCACGGAACGAGAGCAGCAGTACAGCTACAGGGTATGCCAAACTGCACCTTGCACAACAATTATACATTATAGCTAAAGCATTTGAAGTGAGATCTGCAGGTGCTGAGGTAAAAACGCGGGTAGAAAAAACAGCGAAGAAAGTTGTAGATATTGACTAATTGAATTAAGAAAAACGATTATGAGTTTAGTGATCAAAGTTCCGCCGGTAGGCGAATCTATTTCCGAAGTTACATTATCCCAATGGATAAAGAAGGATGGGGATTATGTTGAAATGGATGAAATAATTGCGGAGTTAGAATCTGATAAAGCAACATTTGAGCTTACCGCAGAAAAGGCAGGAACTTTAAAAACTATTGCAAAGGAGGGTGATACCCTTGAGATTGGAGCACCGGTCTGTAGTATTGAGGAAGGCGGAATTCCGGCTGCCTCAAAACCTTTAGCAGAAGCCGCTACAAAAATTGAGGCTCAAAGTCCGGCAATTAAGGTTGAGGATGCCAAAGGAAAAACTTACGCCTCAGGGGCTCCTTCACCCGCAGCCGCTAAGATTTTAGCAGAAAAAGGAATTGATCCCGCAGCTGTTAACGGAACCGGCGTTGGTGGAAGGCTCACCAAGGAAGATGCACTGAGTGCAGCTCCGGCTGCTAAAATTGAAAGTTCTGCTCCAAAAGTAGTAGCTCCCGCACCTTCAGTAAAAGCTATTGCAGGTTCGAGAGATGAAAGGCGCGAAAAAATGTCTTCTTTGCGCAAAACCGTCGCCAGGCGATTAGTTGCAGTTAAAAATGAGACAGCAATGCTCACTACTTTTAATGAAGTAGATATGCAGCCAATTATGGAGTTGCGTAGTAAATACAAAGATAAATTCAAAGAGAAGCATGGTGTAGGTTTAGGCTTTATGTCTTTCTTTACCAAAGCTGTATGTGAAGCATTGAAAGATTTCCCATCTGTTAATGCCCGCATTGAAGGGGAAGAGATTGTTTACAATAATTTTGCAGATATCTCCATAGCCGTTTCAGCTCCTAAGGGCTTAGTGGTGCCGGTTATCCGTAATGCAGAGTCAATGTCGCTGGCTGAAATAGAAGCAACAGTCGTGGAATTGGCCGTAAAAGCCCGCGACAGTAAATTAACTATTGAAGAGATGACAGGCGGAACATTCACCATCACCAATGGGGGTGTATTTGGGTCAATGATGTCAACACCAATCATAAATGCTCCTCAATCGGCAATTTTGGGCATGCACAATATTGTGGAACGTCCGGTTGCATCGAATGGACAGGTGGTCATCAGGCCGATCATGTATGTAGCATTATCTTATGACCATCGGATTATTGACGGACGTGAGTCAGTTGGATTCTTGGTAAGAGTGAAACAATTGCTGGAAGATCCGGCGAGACTTTTGTTAGGAGTCTGAACTAAAGCTTAAAGCAGAAAGCGTAAAGCTAAAAGCTAATAAGGGTACTTCATATAAAATGTAGTACCCTTATAAATGTTTTGGATATAGTATTGTAGGCAGATATTACAGTCCTTTTGAAATATTACCCGAACCGCTTTTCTTGATGTTAACTACGGCATTACCACCATATCTGATATCTCCTAAACCACTGCTAAGGGCTTCGAGTTGTTGATCAGCAAGTATTGAAATATCTCCTGAACCACTAACTTTTGCACTTGCGTTTGACGTTCTCAGTCCGCTGCCATTAAAATCTCCTGATCCAGATATTGTAATTCTCGCATTGGTAGCATTTCCTTCCGAATAGATTTCACCTGAGCCACTGATTACAGCATTGTAATTTTCGACCTCAAAATTTGCTGATATACTTCCCGATCCGCTGAGGGTTGTGGTAAGGTTTGTTGATTTCACTTTTCCCCTAACCTCAATATTTCCAGAGCCACTAAGCACCAGGTTGTTGAGGCTTTTTGCCTGAATATAAATATTAACCTTACCTGTATTGTTCCAGCTACGGGTGTTCATCTTTTTCTTGTTGCTAATCTTTAAGACACCATTCTCTACTTTGGTTTCAATTTCATTAATCTCATCGGCATCACCTTCTAATCTCAGACTCTCGGTACTGCCCATGGTGATGTACACGTTATTTCGGCCTGAGACAATAATTTCTGAAAATCCGGATACCTGACGTTCATCGTTTGAAAAGAAATTTTTACTGTTTAATGTTGTTGAATTGGGGATCGCTGTGGCGAATTCTGATCCTGATAAAAAAAATACTGCCAAAGTGAGAATTTTTCTGAATAGTTTCATCTGAATGATTTTTTATGATTTAAGGGAGTAAATTATCCCCTGTAAACTTTTATGCTTTTTAAGATGAGACGCAGGTTTACCAGCAAAGTTGCATGCTTACATTTTTATTTTGAAATTTTACCAGGAAACTTCTTTATGTTTCAATTTTCTTGAGTCTGATATAGAAATTCAAGATATCAGGACTAAACTCAGAATTAAGTTTTATCTTTTTCCATTCTTTTTCAGGCTTGATCCATTCCATTTTACCGCCCCTTTTTATCCTGATTGGCATATCAAAATTTTCTACATCTGCCTGCCATCGATAGTAGA
This sequence comes from Sphingobacterium thalpophilum, assembly GCA_945878525.1. Taxonomy (GTDB): domain Bacteria; phylum Bacteroidota; class Bacteroidia; order Sphingobacteriales; family Sphingobacteriaceae; genus Daejeonella; species Daejeonella thalpophilum_B. The sequence goes on along the minus strand of CAMCTU010000037.1, from coordinate 7,263 downwards.
CCTGATTTCCTTCCTGCTTGTGTTCAAGTACAGGAATTTGTGCATAGCGAAGGTATTGATCGTAAATTTTACTTAGATTTTTTCCGGTAATCTTGTTAATGTAGGCTACAATTTCTTCAGTAGTAGTGGTTTTAAGTCCGAATTCCTTATTCATGCCCCTCAATAATTCCCTCCATTTTTTATCATCATCCAGCAATATTCTGGTCATGTGAATGAGGTTAGCTCCTTTATAATACATATCACCGGAACCCTCATGATTGACATTATAGATACCAATTATAGGCTTATTGTTCGTAATATTCGACCTGATACCCGCAATATACTTTGCTCCGGCTGCCTTTCCTTCTATGCTTTCAACATATAAAGCTTCCGAATACATGGTAAAGCCTTCATGGATCCACATATCAGCTATATCCTTAGATGTAATATTATTTCCAAACCATTCATGTCCGGTTTCATGGATGATGATATAATCCCATTTTAAGCCAAGTCCGGTACCCGAAAGATCCCGTCCACGATAGCCATTGAGGTATTTATTTCCATAAGCTACCGCAGTTTGATGCTCCATTCCTAAATAAGGAGTTTCAATCAGTTTATAACCGTCACGGTAAAATGGGTAGGGGCCAAACCAGTTCTCAAATGCACCGAACATTGGCTTTACATTTTCGCCGAATTGCTTTTTTGCTTTATCCAGATTCTCTCTCAGGACGTAGTAATCAAGTGTTAAATTTCCGTTCTCTCCTTGATAACTATCATTAAAATGGACATAATCAGCAACGTTTAGACTTACATTATAGTTGTTAATCGGATAGGAAACGAACCAGTTATACTGGGTAAAGTTATCTTCTTGCTCCTTAATAGAAACCAGGCGCCCATTGCTTACATTCATCAAGCCTTTGGGTACTGCTATGCTGATGAGCATACTGTCAACCTCGTCCGACTGATGGTCTTTATTTGGCCACCAGGAACTGGCTCCAAAACCCTGACAGGATACACTGACCCATGGTTTGCCATTTTGGTCAGCAGAAAAAGTGAATCCTCCATCCCATGGTGGATTTCTCGCTATTGTTGGATTCCCATTATAGAATACTGTAAATTCTGCCTTGGTTCCTTTTTTTATGCGCTCAGGAAAATCAATGAAAACCGCATTGAATTCTCTTTTGAATGGTATTTCTTTGCCCTGATAATGAACTTTTTCGATGTTCATATTTTCAAATAAGTCGAATTGTAGTCGATTAAGATCCTGAACCGCGGTAAATTTGAATAGATTTGAACCGCTGATTTTCTTTTTTTCAATATCAAGCTTGATATCCAGATGGTAATAATTAATGTCATATGAACTCCTTAGCGGACTTAATGCACCTCTTAATGTATCCGCTCTGGTGAAGTTATTGTTTTGTCCACGGCAGCTTGTATGGGACAAAATCAGGCAGATAAACAATAACATCAGACTCTTTATTTTTAACATATAGCTTGATCTTGAAAATTAAAATTAGATAAAGAAAATCAAATGTAATTATTTCCATACGATCTATAATTTGTCTGAACTGTGATTTTTATGATTGGGCTCATTTTATTGATTCATACTTTGCATTAACCTTAGTTCCACATAAAATATTGCCGAATTAATTTTAAATTGAGAATTTTATTTTTTTTAGAAAGCAGGGTCTGAGTCTCTTCGGTCTTGCCATTCCTGTGTTCTGCCCTAGTTTTTTGCAACAAATTTAATAGACAACATGAAATTCAAAAAGCAAAAAATCTAGAGCTGTCACCCAGGTTTATTTCAACAGGCAATTGCTCCTATTGCCGGGCTGCCGTCCCAATGGAAATCAACACCTTATAAAATAAACCTTGCCAGAGGAGGTTCCAGCTGTCGCTGGAATGACAACGATTTATTGCCGGAAGTACTCCGGAGGAAAGGGCTGAACTAATCCATAATACACAGGTATTGTTTTTCAAAATCAAATTAATTGGCATCAGAGAAAACTAAATTATTAGATGTCTGTCTCTTAAATGCATATTTCGAACTCGGGTTATTAGTTTTCGCAAAAATAAGCTCCCCAAATCCCAATAATCCAACGAATACTATTGGTTTCAAATTTTTTTAAGGTTCTATATTTAGTAACTTTGTATTAAATTTCAAAAAATACAAAATGCAATTCGACGTAATAGTAATAGGTAGTGGTCCGGGTGGTTATGTTGCTGCCATTCGTTGTTCACAACTTGGTTTAAAAACCGCAGTTGTTGAGAAGTACAGCACTTATGGGGGAACCTGCTTAAATGTTGGGTGTATCCCTTCAAAAGCATTGTTGGATTCGTCAGAACATTACCATAATGCACTGCATTCATTTAAGGAGCATGGTATCAACCTGAAAGACCTTAAGCCCGATCTAAAACAAATGGTCAAACGTAAGGATGAGGTTGTTGCCCACACCACAGGTGGAATTTCATTTCTTTTTAAGAAAAATAAGATTACTGCTTATCAGGGCATGGGTTCGATGGTTGATAAAAATACAGTTAAGGTAAGTAAAGCTGATGGCACATCAGAAACCCTTACAGGCAAAAATGTAATTATCGCTACAGGTTCAAAACCAAGTCAGCTCCCTTTCTTGAAAACCGATGGTAAGCGAATCATTACTTCAACGGAAGCATTGAATTTATCGGAAATTCCAAAGCATTTGATTCTGATTGGTGGTGGGGTTATCGGACTTGAACTGGGTTCTGTTTATGCCCGGCTGGGTTCTAGAGTGACAGTTGTAGAATTCATGGATTCTATAATTGGCACAATGGATAAGAGTTTGGGTAAGGAGCTTCAAAAAGTGCTTGCAAAACAGGGAATGGAATTCTTATTAAGTCATAAAGTAACAGGCGCAAGTGTAAAAGGCAATAAAGTGACTGTAACGGCCGACAATCCGACAGGTGAAAAAATCAGTTTAGAAGGCGACTACTGTCTGGTAGCAGTTGGTCGTACAGCTTACACAGATAGCCTTGGTCTTGAAAATATTGGAATTACTTTAGAGGAACGTGGCAGAAAGATTCCTGTCAACGATCATCTTGAAACATCAGTACCTGGGGTATATGCAATTGGTGATGTGGTTAAGGGAGCTATGCTGGCCCATAAAGCTGAGGATGAAGGGACTTTTGTGGCTGAAGTTATCGCCGGACAGAAACCTCATATTAATTATAATTTAATTCCGGGAGTAGTTTATACCTGGCCTGAAGTGGCGAGTGTGGGTTATACTGAAGAACAGCTTAAAGAAAGTGGTACCCCATATAAAAGTGGCTCGTTCCCATTCAAAGCCAGTGGAAGGGCTCGTGCCAGCAATGATTCTGACGGCTTCGTAAAAGTGCTTGCAGATGCTTCTACGGACGAAATATTGGGAGTACACATGATTGGGCCAAGGGTAGCTGATTTGATTGCTGAAGCAGTAGTAGCTATGGAATTCAGAGCCTCTGCAGAAGATATTGCCAGAATATCTCACGCTCACCCAACTTACACTGAGGCATTTAAAGAGGCAAGTATGGCGGCTACGGAGAATAGGGCGATACATATTTAATTGGGAGTTATAAGTTATAGGTTTTAAGTTGTAGGTTATAAGTTATAGGTTATAAGTTTTGGAAATTTGTTCCAAGCGAAATATTTCCGAAGTCCTAATAGAAAGCAGGATTGTATTCTTCACCAATAAATTACTGACAACTGATAACAGACAACTGATAACTAATTCAGACAACAGGTAACTGATAACTAATACAGAAAACCAACAATGCAAATTGTCATTAACATCGGGATAATTCTACTCACCATTGCTTCTATGGAGGCATTTTCATGGTTTATTCATAAGTATCTATTTCATGGTCCATTATGGTTTATCCATAAAAGTCACCATGTTGAGCGCGAGGGTTGGTTCGAATTTAATGATTTGTTTAGTCTGCTCTTTGCCTCCCTAGCTCTCTACCTCATGTGGCAAGGAAGAGCTGATCTTAATGTGAAGTTTTGGATAGGGCTTGGAATTTCGGTTTATGGGATAATCTATTTCATTTTTCATGATTGGTTTATTCACAATAGGTTTAAGAGTTTTAAATCCAACAATTCATACCTCTTAGGAATCAGGCGGGCACATAAGATCCATCATAAATCCATCAAAAAGAATCCTTCCGAGGAGTTTGGTCTGCTATTGGCATCCAAGAAATATTTCCAGTCGAAATAAATGCTTTTCTTCATTAGTTATTGCAGATGCAGGTAATTGAAAATTTTCCACTTAAGAAGTTGAATACTTTCGGTGTTGAAGTCAAAGCCGCCTGGTATCTAGATGTAAGCGAAGAAGATGATCTTCAAGTACTCTTTACTCAAAATCGCTGGAAGAATTACCCCCATTTGGTTTTGGGAGGGGGCAGTAATATGCTTTTTACCTCTGATTATAAAGGCTTAGTAGTCCATATTAAAATTCAGGGTATCAGATTTGAGATCATTGGAAATGATGTTATTGTTACAGCAGGTGCAGGAGTTGTTTGGAACGACCTGGTTAATTATTGCGTTGATAATGGATTTGCCGGCATTGAAAATCTGAGTCTTATCCCAGGCTCTGTTGGAGCAGCACCGGTACAAAATATTGGTGCTTATGGGGTTGAACTTCAGGATATATTTCATTCATGCCGGGCATTTGAGATTGCAAGTGGCAGCGTCAGGGTGTTTGAAAAAGATGATTGTGGCTTTAGCTATCGCGACAGCGTATTTAAGTCGGCACTGAAAGGACTGTATATTATAACTGAAGTTAGTTTTAAGCTCTCTAAAAAATTTGAGCCTAAGATTACTTACGGAGCAATCAGTGATGAGCTTCAAAAACGTGGAATCAATAATCCCTCTATCAAAGACCTTTCTACTGTTGTTTCTAATATCCGTGTTAGCAAATTACCCGATCCGGCAACTATTGGCAATGCAGGTAGCTTTTTTAAGAACCCGGTAATTCCGAACACTCAGTTTCTTAAATTGAAAGCTGATTTTCCGGAAATTGTTCATTTTCCGGCACAAGAGGGATATACCAAGATTTCGGCAGGATGGATGATTGAGCATTGTGGATGGAAAGGTAAAGTTGTAGGCAATACCGGGACATGGAAGAACCAAGCATTGGTTTTAGTGAATCATGGGAACGCTACAGGGGATGAGATCTTTAAATTTTCAGAATCAATTATTGAGAGTGTGATCGCTCAATTCGGGATTGTGCTTGATCGTGAGGTAAATATTATTGGAGGGTAAGCTTCTTCGAAAAAAAAGCATGCTTTACAAGGCCATATTTGTTTCTAAGAAAAAATTTAGAACACATACGACCCCTTCAGGGTCGTGGATCAACGTTTTGGTTTTTCTATAAACATACGACCACCTACGGGGTCGGTTAAACTACCTACGAGGTCGCACATATCGAATTTTCACATTCGACCCCTTCAGGGTCGTGGATCAACGTTTTGGTGTTTCTATAAACATACGACCACCTTCAGGGTCGGCTAATCTGTAATGTCAACTAACTTAAGAATTGTTGAATTGACGATAATACTTCCGGTGTAGATTTTTTGAATGACCCTGAAGGGGTCAAATGTTTATAGCTAAATGTTAATACGGAAATCCCGACCCTGAAGGGGTCGTATGTGATAGCAAAACAATTAAATTATTCAATCCATTGAAACAAATACTCGTCCTTAAATTCAATTTTAAAGCTATTTAGAAGAGAAGTGTATTCCTCCTTGAAAGTTATATTCCGATGATGTTCTTTTTGTAGTTGAATATAACCAATAACACTATCCAATGATGTATGGCTATAGGAGAATGCTCCAAACCCTTCCTGCCATTGAAATTTTGATTTGATAAAATTATTTTCATTAACAAAATCTGAAGATGATTTTTTTACTTCTCGAACAAGATCGGATAGACAACATGAAGGTTTCATACCGATAAGAAAATGAATATGATCAGCAACACCATTGATTTGAAGCATCTTTTGTCCCTTATTTTGAATAATACCGGTTATGTATTTATATAATTCCTCTTCCCAGAAGGAACTAATCAAACATTCCCTGTTTCTGACAGCAAAAACTGTTTGAATATAAATTTGAGAAAATGTTCCCGGCATTGTCATCTATAAACCTATAACAAGGTTGCATTATATTCTTTAAGATGAACCATAAATGAGTCTCCGGTATCCTAAAAAGAGTTAACGGTTGAATAATGAATGGTTTCTTATAATAACCGACGCCTGTAGAATAGTCTTGTGAGGTTGAAAGCTGAAATTCTTGGGGTTTTAATAAACAATCATCCACAATCTTTGTCGAAAAGCAACACACTTTTCTTTAGGCTTTAATAACACAGCTTATTTTTCAAAAAGTTCTTATAGCGATTATGGATTAGCTATCCACCAATAATTAAACGGTGGCGATAATAATCAGTATAATTCCATTACTCCGCAATGCTTTACTAATTCATTCGTTATGTTAAAAAATTAGAAGTATTTGAACCTTTTTCAATATTTTCTAATCCTAGTTGTGTTTTGAGTTTAAATTTGTAAAACTCCTCCACAGTCATTTTTATTATTTTTGAAAACAAGTCCAAAACACATGAAGTTCAGATTTTTGTTACTCTTTTTTATATTCAGCTCAGTTCATTTCAATGCAGAAGCGTTCTTGTTTGATGATTTTTAAAATATCAAAGTAGCGGTTCACCGTGCTATTGAAAGTTCTCAAGTAACTGATTCATTGTATCAGGCACTCAGATCAAGAAGTAGCGAAAATCCACTTATTGTTGCGTATATCGGTACCCTTGAAGCTTTGAAGGCAAAGCATAGTTGGAATCCATAAAATAAAATTAAGTACGTATCCCTTTCTCAAAAGACGATGAAAAATGCTGTGGAACGGAACCCAACTAATCTTGAAATACGCTTTATGCGATTTTCAATACAACATGATACCCCGGCCTTTTTGGGTTTAAGTAAGGATCTTGAGGAAGACCGCAAAGCAATTTACAGGCAATTTAAAAACAGGAAGTTTGGATTGGCGGATGCTGATCTGATAAGGAATATGGCCATATTCATGATTCAATCTGAGCGCTGTTTAAAAGAAGAATTGGTGGTATTCAAAAATTATATCTGATATTTGAATATGAAGAATACCTATTTATTGATCAATTTTCTGACTGTATTATTTCCAATCATTCTTTCATTTGATAAACGGGTTAGATTTTTTCAAAACTGGAAATTTATTTTTCCGGGATTATTCATC
>CAMCTU010000036.1 GCA_945878525.1 Sphingobacterium thalpophilum | reverse complement strand
CTAACTCATAAATATACGCATATCCCTATATGTTGTGATTTGCTTTCATTCTTTGATTTACTGATATTTACCACAACTATTGAAGATGCCAACAAAATTCATTTTATCCCAATTCATTGATTATTTTTCGAATCTAACGCTCAATTTCCTCTAGTTAATTCAGAGAGCCAAGCTTCCAATCAATTATGTATTTTTGCGCTAAGCTGAATGATGAAATTACTCCGATTGCTCTTATTTCCCTTTTCCATTCTCTATGCAATTGGAGTGATTGCACGTAATCTGGCTTATGATATGGGCTTGTTAAAGTCGCAGCACTTTAATTTTCCTGTAATTTCAGTCGGGAATTTATCGGTAGGCGGTTCAGGTAAAAGTCCGATGACTGAATACCTTGTTCGTATACTTAAGGGAAGATATAAAATCGCCACTTTAAGCAGGGGTTATGGTCGAAAGACTTCCGGTTTTCGCGTGGTGGATGTGAATTCTTCCAGCATCGATATTGGTGATGAACCGCTTCAGTTTAAGCGTAAATTTAGGGATATTACAGTTGCTGTATGTGAGAATAGAGTAACAGGTATTCAAGAGCTTGAAAGTAAACATGAACTTATTATCTTGGATGATGCCTTTCAGCACCGTGCCCTTAGGCCGGGCTTGAGTATTCTTTTGTTTGATTACAGTGGTTTATTCCAAAAGCAATGGCTTTTACCCACTGGTAACCTCCGGGAACCGTTTTGGGCTATTAATCGTGCCGATATTGTAGTAGTTTCAAAATGTCCCGAAAAAATGAGCGGGGAGCAGCACGATGCCATAGCCAAAAGATTTAAAACTAAGAAGCTGTTTTTTTCTTTTTTGAAGTATGGTGAATTAAAATCATACAACGAAGTTAATCCCGACCGGACTTTGAATTCCATTAATCAATTTACTAAAATAATTTTGTTGACTGGTATAGCCAATGCAGATCCATTGCTTATGGAGCTTCATACGTATGGACCTCAATTAATACATCATCAATATCCTGATCATCATCAGTTCAGCGAAGAAAATATCACTAAACTTGTAAATGTATTTAATGGGTTAACTGGTGATGATAAATTGATCATTACTACAGAGAAGGATGCACAACGTTTAAGAAGCAAAGCTATCAGTGATAAAATAAAAGACTTAGCTCTTTTTTACCTGCCGGTGGAAGCAGAGTTTATGGAGCCTGAAAAGACAATATTTAATAATTTAATCAAGGAATATGCATCAAAACCTACGGGCAACAACTGATTTTATCAACAAAAAGACAAGTAATTTTGAGCCGGAGATAGGAATTGTCTTAGGCACAGGTTTAGGAGGATTGGTTGTAGATATCGAAATTCATCATAGTTTGATGTATGCCAATATTCCTGATTTCCCAATTTCAACACTTGAGTTTCATTCCGGTAAGCTGATTTTTGGTATGCTTGGAGGCAAACGAGTCGTTGCAATGCAGGGCCGTCTTCATTATTATGAGGGTTATGATATGAAGCAAATTACTTTCCCGGTTCGGGTTATGAAAATGCTGGGTATCCAAAAGCTGTTTGTTTCTAATGCAAGTGGTGCCCTCAATCCCGAATATCGCAAAGGTGACCTGATGATTATCAATGATCATATCAATATGCAGACTGATAATCCGCTTCGAGGTAAAAACACCGATAGCCTTGGCCCTCGCTTTCCGGATATGAGTGAGCCTTACGATAAAAAAATGATCGAAATGGGTATGCAAATTGCTTTAAAAAATAATATTCGCTGCCATTCTGGAGTTTATGTTTCAGTAAATGGTCCGAATCTTGAAACAAGGGCAGAGTATCGTTTTTTACGTTTAATTGGAGCTGATTCTGTGGGCATGAGTACTGTTCCTGAAGTTATTGTAGCCAATCATATGTCTCTGCCGGTTTTTGCTATTTCTGTTTTGACCGATGAGGGCTTTCCTGATACCCTCAAGGCCGTGTCACTGGAAGAAATTCTTAAAACTGCAGAAGAAGCTGAACCCAAAATGACTAAAATATTAAAAGAACTCATTCTGGAACTTTAATGATCAAGCACCTAGCCTTTGTATTCTTTCTCATGCTGTATCTGTTTGTCTCAGTAGCATTTGCCCAAAGAACAATCAGGGCACAGGGGAGTACTACAAGTTCTTCAGGGCGTATGGGACAAACCGGGGAGAGGGACACCTCTCTGAATAAAACCAGTGATGCTGATTCTATTTATTATTATGCCAGGCATATCCGTTATACTAATTTTAAATTACTTAAAGAGGGTACTCAAACCAGGGGTATAGACACTACAGTTAAAAATTTCCAGAATTTTAGTCCGCTTTATCAACCCGAAAACCCAACTATTGGCTTGGGGAGTGCCGGCATTGCCTACCGCGAAATGCTTTTTAATCCCTCTCGAACTATTGGTTTCGATGCGGGTTTCCATAGTCTTGACTTTTACAAGCTAATTCAGGATTCTATTAAGTTCTATCGTGCCAAATCACCTTATACCGAACTTTATTATGTTAATGGAAGAATTCATGAACAGATGTTTAAGGTAACGCATTCGCAAAATGTTAAACCCAATTTAAATATAGGGGCACATTATAACCGTCTGACGGGTGATGGTTTTTATGTTAACCAGAAGGCAGATCATTTGAATGCAGCTCTTTTTGCCTGGTATGAATCTCCAAAAAAGCGATATAACATAATGGGGGATGTCATATTTAACACCTTGAAGGCAGCTGAAAATGGGTCAACCAGAAATGATACTATTTTTAAGGGAAATTCCCTTGATAAAAGGGCTGAGCCGGTTTTTCTGAAAGCTAAAGGGGCTGACCGCCCTATGCAGACCTGGCGGCAAACTCAGTTCTTACTAAAGCAGCTTTATTATATTGGCAGAATCGATAGCCTTCAGAGCCCCGATTCTTCAGAGCGAATCTTGCCTACCCAACGGGTATCACACACCTTAACTTACACACGGGATCAATATAAATTTTTCAGAAATGAGGATGATCTTTATGGAGCTTTCCCAACATTGCCATCTCAGTCATTCACATTGACAAATGATTCTACCAAAGTATCAAATCTTCGAAATGAATTTAGTTATAGTTTTTATGTTCGTGGGAAGGCCCTGAGTTTTATTAAAAATGAGCTTAAGCTTGATTTGGGTATCCAAAATGATTTGTACCACTATGAACAGTTGGCTTATGAATCAAATTTTTCAAATACAATGCTTAAAGCAGGATTAGGGTATCGTTTCAGTGACAAGGTAAATATTGATGGGGATCTGAATCAAATTGTACAAGGCAGAAATGCGGGTGATTTTTTCTACGAAGCTAACACTAGCTTTTTATTGAGTAAATCCATTGGAAGGATTGTATTGGGTGCCTATGTTCAAAATAAATCACCAGAACAGATGTTTGAGCGGGTTGATTATCAATACCATAGCTGGAATCGAAACTTCGATAGGTCAAAAATAAGTAACCTGTCCTTTTTATATCAAAATCCAAAATATAAACTGGCAGCGAAAGCAGAATATTTTCTGATGGGTAATTATCTTTATTTCAAAGAGACTTCAAGTGCCAAACAGATTACACCTGATCAGTTCGGTACCAATATCAATTTGTTAAAGATTAGTTTCTCAAAGGATTTCAAGTTTGGTAAGTTTAATCTTGATAATCATATCGTTTACCAAAAAACTGATTTTCAGGATATTATCCGGACTCCGGAGATATATACCTATAACAGCTTCTATTATGCAAGCAGACTGTTTAAAGTATTATACACCAATGTAGGCTTCGACCTTCGCTTTAATACTCCTTTCCAGGCACCTGCCTATGCAATAAATGTAAGCCAGTTTTATAATGATACTCATTCACTTGAATATTCTACTTTTCCTGTGATGGATTTATGGGTTCGGGCTACCTTAAAGCGGGCAAATCTATTTCTTAAATATGATTATGTTAATCAGGGCTGGCTTTCAAAAGGATTTTACACTGTCCGATCCTATCCAATGCAGGATAAGGTATTGAAGTTTGGGGTAAGCTGGAAATTCTATAATTAATTGAGAGTGGAGAGTTGAGAATTAAATATTGGTTCCTATCAAATGAATAGTCAATATTTTGATGTCTGATTTTAAACTAACAATCCAAAGAACAGTTTTAATATATGGCGGATTTGTGATTTGCTGTAGAATTTACCTCAATTCTCCACTTTCCACTATCAATTCTCCACTAATCAAGTTTTCTGTTTCTTCTTCTTCGCTGCCGGAAATAACACGTTGTTAAGAATCAATCTGTAGCCTGGTGAGTTTGGATGTAAGTTCAGATCGGTAGGTGGATCTCCAACCATATGCTGATAATCTTCAGGATCATGTCCGCCATAGAAAGTCCATTGTCCTTTACCAAATTCCCCATGAATATAACGTGCTTCATCACTTGATTTGGTTTCACCCATTACAAGTACATTTGGCTTGATGGTACTTTTCCTGAACGCAGTAGTTTGTCCCATAAAACCTTTGACCACTTTATCATGGTTTTGGGTAAGCATTGCAGGAACAATATCCCATTTTGCTGAGAAATCAAATAAAGTAAAAAAGTCATTTGTCCTGTTGAGGATTTGCGCACGGATAGGAGTAGCATCAATATTAGAAAATTCATTATTTGCTGGATTCACATCCAGTTTGAAATTTTGGAAAGCAAAAGTTTGATTGAAATCAAGTTTTGACTGGGCTTTTGGGTCTGAGGAATCGCCGTCGAAAACTCGCTCAACGATGTCTGTACCATTAGCTGCCAGGGCAATGTCAATAGTTTCAGGACCTGAACACATCGCAAACATGAATCCACCCCCTGAGCAGAAGTTTCGGATAGATTGTGCAACTTCCAGTTTCATTTCAGATACTTTGTTAAATCCATTTCTCTTGGCTGTGGCTTCCTGCAATTTCACGTCTTCAATAAACCAGGAGGCATTTCTAAAGGCACTCCAGAATCGGTTGTACTGACCTGTAAAATCTTCATGGTGAAGATGTAGCCAATCATATTTGGGCAATTCTCCTTTTAATACCTCATCATCATATAGAATTTCGTAAGGTATTTCTGCATAGCTTAGAACCATAGTCACTGCATCGTCCCAGGGTAATTTGTTTTTTGGAGAATAAACGGCAATTTTTGGCGCTTTTTCCAGCTTGACCATATCCATGTTGACCGATGGATCGGTGACTTCATTTAGAATCGCATTTACTTTACCATCTGCAAGCACTTCGTAGGATACTCCTCTGATCTTACATTCTGATTCCATCGATTGAGTGTATTTCATCAGAAAACTTCCACCTCTGTAATTCAACAGCCAGTCGGTTTCCAGTCCATTTTTTAAAGCCCAGTAAGTAATACCATAGGCTTTCAGATGATTTTTCTGGTCCTCATCCATAGGAATAAGGATAGACGCAGCCTTGCAAATTGCAGTTAAAAATAGAAGGAGTAGGGTTAATCTGTATTTTAGCATTATTATTTATAGCGTTCTACACTATTTAAAGGTATTAAAAGAAGAAGATAATTGAAGAATTTTATCAATTCAGCGAATTAATTACCTTTGTCTTCCAATAACAACAAAACATATATGAGTAAAGCAATTATTAAAACTGAGAAAGGTGATATGACCGTACAATTTTATGATAAAGATGCACCAAATACTGTTGCAAATTTTTTGAAATTGGCCAAATCCGGTTATTACGAAGGAATTACTTTTCACCGCGTGATCAATGATTTTGTGATTCAGGGCGGAGATCCTACAGGAACCGGTGCAGGTGGTCCTGGATATAGTATCGATTGTGAACTTGATGGGGAGAATCAATTCCATGACCGTGGTGTTCTTTCAATGGCTCATGCGGGTCGTAATACAGGTGGTTCTCAATTTTTCATCTGTCACAGTCGTACAAATACTTCCCACCTTGATCGTAATCATACCTGTTTTGGTAAAGTAATCGAGAATGTTGATGTTGTTGACGATATCCGTCAGGGTGATAAAATATTGGGAATAGAAATTGTTGAGGAGTAGTATTGAGTATTGAGTACATAGTATTGAGTATTGAGAAAGATCAATCTATAGTAAAAGAATCTTATTACAACGGACAACAAATTAAAATGATATTAGTTAGTTTAAGTGCCAGACAATAAACGCTTTAAATAAAGGGCGCTTTTGTCAAAATACTAACTACTAAATACTATAAAATGAATTTAAGAGGATTAGTATCCGTATCCGGGAAACCGGGATTGTTTAAGTTGATAGGGCAAAATAAATCTGGCTTTATTCTGGAAACTCTGGATGAGCAGAAAAATAAAATTGTGGTAAACATCAGTACTGCAAAGATGGCCTCTTTAGAAGATATTACTGTTTTTGGGGATTCTGCTGATTTGAAACTTAGTGATATTTTCCTCAAGATGAAGGAAAGTAAAAGTTTACCTGATCCAAAAACTGCGGATGGTAATTCTCTCCGTGCTTTTTTTATTGAAGTTGCTCCAGATTATGATCAGGACCGAGTTTATGCTTCGGATATGAAAAAGATCATCAACTGGTTTAGTATGATCAAGGATTTGCCATTGTTTACTGAAGCAGCTCCTGAACCTATAACAGATGGATCATCTGTTGCAGCCACGGAAACACCTGTCGTTAAAAAGCCTGAGCCAGTCAAGGAGAAACCAAAAGCTACGAAGGCTGCTGGAAAGAGTGCAACACGTTTGTCGCAAAAATCGAAGTAGGATTTTTTAAGATTGAAGTCTGAAGTCTGAGGTCTGAGGTCTGATGTCGGTAGTCAGAAGTCAGTAGTCGGAGTTCTGAGGTTTGAAATAAGGAATGGATTGTGGGTAATCCGTTTTCTGTTTATGCCAGTTTGAATCAAAAGTAGCGTATAATCACATATCCTAAAGCAAGAGCAATCAATATCATTATCCAAAAATTTCTGCTCTCTTTTGACTTGTTACCTGATCGAAATCTGTAATTTCTTTTGTAATCTGCCATATTTTAAGATTTAATCATGATGATAGGGTTCTCCTTTCAAAATGGTAAACGCGCGATAAACTTGTTCTGTAAAAAAAAGCCTGATCATTTGATGTGACAGGGTCATTTTTGAAAGTGCTATTTTTTCATTACATCTTTTATAGATTTCATCACTGAATCCATACGGCCCTCCGATAATAAACACTAAATGCTGTAAGCCACTAACCATTTTTTTATTTAAATATACTGAAAAGTCTCTAGAACTATATTCCTGGCCATTTTCATCCAGTAAGATAACATGGTCTGTACTCTGTATGTTCTTAAAGATTAGCTCCGCTTCTTTAATTTGTTGCTGCTTCTGTGATAAACTCTTTGTGTTTTTTAATTCCGGAATTTCGATTATACGGAAGGGTAAATAATGTTTCAATCGTTTTAGATAGATATCAATTCCTTCAATAAGATATCTATCTTCTGTTTTGCCGATAGTTAACAGGGTGATTTTCATTTCAATTATTTCAATCTTTAGCCGAATACATTATTAGCGTAATATGGTGACAGACCCTGTTTTTTTGATAATATTTCCATTAAAGTCGGAAGCATCAATTAAATAGTAATAGGTTCCCAGGGGAGAAGGCTTATTCCTGAAGGTTCCATCCCAGTGATTTAAAAGGTCTTCTGAAACAAAAACAGGTACTCCAAAACGATTGAATATCTGTATTCTGTACGTTTTAATATTGGTCATACTGATCACAAACTTATCATTCAATGCATCATTATTGGGAGTGAACGTATTAGGTATGAACAAGATATTATTTGCGCTGATCATAAACTGACCTTGTGTGGTAGATGCACTGCATACCGAACTTTTAAACACAGTCAGACTAACATCGAAATTACCATCAGTTCGGTAGATATGTTCCGGATCTCTGTCTGTAGACGTATTTCCATCTCCAAAATTCCATAAAAATGCATCGGCATCTTTCGATTCATTAAAAAATCGGATGCGGACTGGGAATGAAAGTTTAGCAGGTGGTTTTGGCTCTGAGCTAAATGCCGCAATAGGGAACTTATAAATTGGTGGCACTATAATACTCACCGTTTCGGTGCTGCAATTGCCTCTGATTAAAGTAAGGGAATAGGTACCTGCAGCTGCTTCACTTGTCACAGGGATTTCAGGAGATTGCAAATTGGAACTGAAATTATTAGGACCTGTCCAGCTGTAAGTGACATCGCTTTGTGCTGCTGTACTGAGCCTGATCACGTCATTCAGGCAGAAAAAGGATTTATTGACGATAACTACAGGTTTTACCGGGCTTAATCCCACTATGATCTCTTGTGTGAAAATACTTATACAACCAGAACTTCCTTCTGCCTCAAGGCGAATGGTTTTTATTCCAGAACTTGAATAAAGAACGGTGTTCACCGGTGTGCTTTTTCCCGGAGGGATATTTGAACCAGCCCCGAAGTCCCATTTGAGTTTTTGAAAGTTTTTCGAGCTGTTAGTGAATGTGAAACTTTGTACTGTTGAACAAGGGTTATTTGGTGTTATCACAAATGAAGCTGTTGGTGTTTGTCCGATAGACGCAATGTTAACTGATGCAGGGTTACTTGTGCAACCATTCAGGTTTACATTTACCACGTACGTACCAGCCTTTCCTACACCATCAACCGGGATTTTGATTTCAGCTGTACTTGCACTAAATCCTGCTGGTCCGATCCATGAATATGTCGCTCCTTGCACTAAATCAACCTTCAGACTTATCGTATCGCCAACACAGTATCTTGTTTGGAGTCCACTAATTTTTGGTGCATCGGGTTTAATGACATGCATGAAAGTCTCAGTTTGAACAATGGAGCACCCAGTGTTGTTCTTTAATTGTAAAACTACCGTTTTCAATCCGCTGGTGTTGTAAGTTATGGTGCCAGGATTTTGGTTAGTACTTCCTGCAATACTTGCACCTTCTCCAAAATACCATTGTAAATTGGTGAAGTCAGATGCTTCACTGCTAAAAGTATAGGAAGGGTTGGACAAACACAGATTATTATCCACTTTCTTGATTTTTGCTGAAGGGCCTTTAAATAACCCGGTTCCAGCTTTACCGGCTTTGTCGGTGAACGCAATTTCAAATCCATTGTTACCCGCTGAGGCGTTATTTACAAGCAGAGCGTAAACAAAACCCTTTTTCATGGTAATAAACTTAGTGACACCGTCTTGTCCTGTCCCGCAGCCGCTTGCCTCATTTAAATCAGTTGCGCTAAAGTCCAATCCTGTTTGAACGTACGTTGCTTCATTCGCACAATTCTGATTAATACCTTCACCAGCAGCACATCTTATTGCATTAGAGGCTGAGGGATTCTGAGTATTAGCTTCAGGTCCTAATTCATATAATACCCAGTCAATATCGTCCCTTTTGCTTGGGGTAATCGTAAAGACAAAAGTTCCATCATTGGCCGCTGTCCATTTATACCATGCAGAATTTGTTTCTGAAAAGGCAATCCCTGGTTGAATATCCAGACAAGTCCCTATTGCTTCATTGGGCTTTAAACCTGCTCCTGATATATTTACTTCTCTTATTATGCTCTCGATTGAGCAGATTAACGATGCTCCTGAGAAATCCTGTCCTGCTTTAATTTCAGACTGATAATTCTCAACACAAAGTTTGAAAGTGCCTGTCCTGTTATTAGCCCCGCTGATTCCAATGTAATAGATATTACCCGGAACTAATCCTGCACCGGTTAGAATGGTCGTATTACCGTCCTGTACTGTTTGTACAGTTCTTTGTGTACCACCGCATTCATTGTATAAAAAAATTACTGGTGACTGTAGTGAACCGTTTGTTGGAGCGCCATTAACAGTCACTTTAACCTCAAAATTTCTTGCAGTAAACTTAAACCATACATCATTACCAGTACCAATGAAAGAGGGGCTCGCATTTAAATTGTTATATTCTCCATTGCCTGAACAATATTTGCGGGCATCAGCAATCTCAATAGCATTAGCGCACTCATCGTTTGCAGGTTGTGCAAATGCAGAAAACACTGAAATATAAAGGAGGAAAAAAAGCGAAAAGTATCTCAATTTTCTTATTTAGCCTGTTACAAAAATACGGAAAAAGCCTCTAATTGTGTTGATTGTAAGGCTTCTCACTAAAATAGTTTCTTGAATTTTAGTGAGTATTCGTATAAAATTTTTGTTTTTCGACCCCGAAAGTGCTCGCATGTAACTGATCTTTATATACGACCACCTTCAGGGTCTGGATTTCAATGTTCATATTATGCTATAAACATTTGAACCCTTCAGGTTTATCAAAAGAAATTCTAATTTTAGTTTATTGATCGGGCCAAGTAATCTTTTCTCTCGGAAATTACTTATTTAAGATTCCCTTTCTCACCTGAGCTTTAATTAACTCCCCATCGGGATCCAGACTGGTTTTTAATTTCGTGAATGCCAATGTGCCTTCAGAAGTAAGATAGCGGAGCTTTGGATTCGGATCATTCATACATTTTAGGATTATTGCTGCGATATCTGAGGGTTTCTGGAATGCTTTCTCCTTAAATTCTTCTGTGAAAGTAGTGCGGTAAGCCATATAATCTTCCATGAGTGGTTTATAGTCGTCATTCAAAATACCACCTGTCGATTCGAAATATTCAGTCAGAGTATTACCAAACTCAGTGATCGTACCTCCGGGCTCAATTAAAGATACATTGATTCCGAAATAGGGCTCCAGGTAGCTTGCAAGGCTTTCTGTTAATCCTTCAAGTGCAAATTTTGCAGCACAATAAATCTCGTTCACAGGAGAACCAACAATTCCTCCAACCGAAGAAACATTGATGATATGTCCGCCTTTTTGTTTACGCATAAACGGCATTACAGCTTTAATGCAGCGAATCGGACCATAGAAGTTCACATCCATTACCTGTTGAATCTCTTCCATACTTGCCTGTTCCATTGGTTTGATGAATCCGGCACCTGCATTGTTGATCAGTACATCAATGCTTTGTTCGGCAGAAAAGATCTCTGATATGCATGCCGATATGCTTTTTTCATCCTGAACGTTCAACTGCAAAACCCATAGCTTAACTTTTCTTCTTTCAGCTTCCTGATCAAGTAATGCTCTCTTATATAGATTGCGCATCGTTGCATAGACCTTATGGCCTTGTTCAGCAAGCTGAAGAGCAGTTTCGAGTCCGATTCCGGTTGAAGTCCCTGTAATGAGTATGACTTTTGACATATTGATTTTTTAAAAAGAGAATGATAATAAAAAAGCCAAAAGTATTGCACTTTTGGCTTTTCGGTAATGATCAGTTTATTCTATTAACCATTTTGATTCATTCTGATGATATTTAATGCACCGCCGGCCTTAAACCACTCAATCTGCTGTTGATTATAGGTGTGATTCACACTAAATGTATCGGAAGTACCGTCAATATGATTAAGAACTATGCTTAATGGCTTACCGGGAGTAAAATCATTTAAACCTTTAATGTCAATGTTATCATCCTCACGAATTTTATCATAATCATTGTTATCAGCAAAAGTTAATGCAAGCATACCCTGTTTTTTCAGGTTAGTCTCGTGGATACGAGCAAAAGATTTTACAAGAATAGCGCGAACTCCCAGATGCCTTGGCTCCATAGCTGCATGCTCACGTGATGATCCTTCTCCATAATTCTCATCGCCTACAACAATACTTCCAATGCCCTGAGCCTTGTAAGCGCGTGCAGTGGCAGGAACAGCTCCATATTCGCCGCTAAGCTGATTCTTTACAGTATCAGCTTTGTCGTTGAAGAAGTTGGTAGCTCCGATAAGCATGTTATTAGAAATGTTATCCAGGTGACCTCTGAACTTTAACCACGGACCGGCCATAGAGATATGATCAGTGGTGCATTTTCCTTTTGCTTTAATCAGCAGTTTTAATCCTTTTATGTCTGTTCCTTCCCAGGCCTTGAATGGATCAAGCAATTGTAAACGTGCAGAATTTGGATCCACAATTACACTTACTCTACTTCCGTCTTCTGCCGGAGCCTGGTAGCCTGCATCTTCAACTGCGAATCCTTTTGTTGGCATTTCAAGACCCTGAGGCTCATCAAGTTTAACTTTTAATCCATCTGAGTTAGTAAGTGAGTCGGTTAATGGGTTGAAAGAAAGATCACCCGCAATGGTCATTGCAGTAACAATCTCCGGAGAGGCTACAAATGCATGGGTATTCGGGTTTCCGTCATTACGCGACTTAAAGTTTCTATTGAAGGAGGTAATAATTGAGTTTTTCCGGGTCGGGTCATCACTATGGCGAGCCCATTGTCCGATACATGGTCCACAAGCATTTGCAAGAACCACGCCACCCATTTTCTCGAAAGTATTCAGGTAGCCATCGCGCTCTACGGTATAACGTACAAGTTCAGAACCTGGAGTAATTGTAAATTCAGCTTTGGCGACCAGTTTCTTATCAACAGCCTGTTGAGCAAGAGAAGCAGCTCTTGAAATATCTTCGTAAGAAGAATTGGTACAAGAACCGATCAGACCTACTTCTAAGGTTTGCGGCCATCCGTTTTCCTTGACAGCAGCAGCGAATTTAGAAATTGGCCATGCAGCATCAGGAGTGAAAGGACCGTTTATATGCGGTTCAAGAGTTGAAAGATCAATTTCAATCAGCTGATCGAAGTAATTCTGAGGATTTGCATACACTTCATCATCACCTGTCAGGTGTTCTTTAACCTGATCAGCAAGTGCTGCGATTTCAGCCCGCTCTGTGCCTCTTAAATAGGTAGCTATTTTATCATCGTAACCAAACACAGAAGTGGTTGCACCAATCTCAGCACCCATGTTACAAATGGTTCCTTTTCCGGTTGCAGAAAGTGATCTTGCACCTTCTCCAAAGTACTCCACAATTGCTCCGGTTCCACCTTTCACGGTCAAAATGCCTGCAACTTTAAGAATTACATCCTTTGCAGAAGCCCATCCTGAAAGTTTACCTGTTAATTTCACACCGATCAGTTTAGGAAATTTTAATTCCCATGCTAAACCTGCCATGACATCACAGGCATCTGCACCACCAACACCGATGGCAATCATTCCTAATCCACCTGCATTTGGAGTATGAGAGTCTGTTCCAATCATCATACCACCTGGGAATGCATAGTTTTCAAGCACCACCTGGTGGATGATACCTGCACCTGGCTTCCAGAATCCAATACCATATTTGTTTGACACGGAAGCAAGGAAATCATAAACTTCTTTATTTTGAGTATTTGCAGTCGCCAAATCCTCGTCTGCACCAATTTTTGCCTGAATCAGGTGATCGCAGTGCACCGTTGAGGGTACAGCTACTGTTGGTCTCCCGGCTTGCATAAACTGTAGTAATGCCATTTGAGCAGTTGCATCCTGCATCGCTACACGGTCGGGAGCAAAGTCAACATAAGTTATTCCACGCTCATGAGCTTCAGTTGCGTTCCCATCCCATAAATGGGCGTATAAAATTTTCTCTGTTAAGGTAAGTGGCTTACCAACAACTTTACGCGCTGCCGCAAGACGCGGACCGTAGTTGTCATAAACCTTTTTGATCATGTCTAAATCAAATGCCATCTTATTTGCTTGATTTTAATTTATTTCCAATAATAACTGCAAGCGAAGTTACATAAAACGACCTTAAAAATGAACAGATATGGGCATTGAAAACGTAAAAAAATCCGAATTTTCAAAAAAATAATGGACAATTTCCAGAAAATGACAGTGGTGAGAAGTTAAAATAACATGAATGTGATAAAAGGTAGCGTTAATTCATACTGTAAAATTGATCCGATTTTGCTTCTGAGCCATAATATTTGATTTTTGAAAGCAATGCTTGTGTCTTATGGGCTAGTTCAGCCCTTTCCTCCGGAGTATTTCCGGCTGGAAATCAGGTTTAATATCAAATTATCAACAGCCGGAAGATACTTCCTACGGCAAGGTTTAGTTAACCGCTGTTTTTTTTCATAGGGACGTGAAGCCAGGTTGACGTTTAGCTGGTTATTGAGCTTCAGCCCAAAACTCAGTAACAGGTAAGAAAATTTCATTGGGCTTTAGCACGATAGCTATTAATTTTGGCGCTGAAGCACCAATTATTGTTCCGTAACATTCGTTTAGCTTTTGGGCTGAAGCCCGCCCGTATGAACTCCGTTCGGACTGGCTGGTCTGAAAACTGGATCCTTATCCGGAGCTAAAGCACCGCGCTATTAAGCATAACGTCAAAGTATTCGGAAGATGACACTAGCGCTTTTAAAACATCAAATTAACCTTCATAAATCACGCCAGATGTAGGGGTTTCTTTAAGTTCTATCCTTTTTAATTCCGGAATAAGCGGCTTTAACTTGTTCCATAACCAAATAGCCAGGATTTCACTTGTCGGGTTTTCAAGTCCGGGAATTTCATTTAATAAATGATGATCCAAAATATCGATAATAGGTTTGATATGCTTTTTGAGATCTGCATAATCAATGATCCAGCCTGTTTTTTGATCGGGTTCACCTTCTACAAAAACACTCAACGCATAAGTATGTCCGTGCATCTTGGCACATTTATGTCCTTCCGGTACATGAGGTAGAAAATGTGCTGAATCAAAAGTAAATTGCTTGTAAATTAACATGCGTCAAAATTAAAATCTAAACTAAAAATAAAAATGATCCTGATCAATTTTGAGGATTATTCTCAACCAAAATGCTGAATGCCGTTCCGCCGAAACCTGCAGCATTAATGAGGATTTTTTGCAGTGATTTCGACTGTTTTTGCATGGGAAGATATGGAACCTGAATAAATTGGTCGTGTTTAAGCATTAAGAGCGCCATTTCAAGACTCATAGCACCGGAAGCACCGAATGTATGTCCGATCTTCCATTTGTTTGAAGTTAAAAGAGGCTTTTTTTCACTAAATAAAGATTCAACTGCAATCATTTCAGAGCTGTCACCCAATATTGTACCCGGCGAATGCATGATTACAGCATCAACACTGGCAGGATCATGCCCTTCCAAAGCCATTTGCATTGATCTTTGAAGGCAAATGGCATCTGATGATAAGGAGGCTCCATGACTTATAAGCTCTGTGCCAAAACCTATTCCTGTGATGAATCCTATCGCTTTTTCAGCGTTGAGTTCCATACAAAAACTAGCTGCACCTTCACCAAGAATCAGGGTGTTTTGCTCCTTTTTGAGATCCATGCTCCTGCATGGATAATCCTGATTAAGTGCGGAATATATCTTTAGAGCTTTCATCTGGGCAATACTAAAAGCAGTTAAAGGGGCTTCGCTGCCTCCTGCAAGAAAACGTGTGCAAAACCCTGCCTTTAGCCATGCAGCACCATTTGCAATAGATTGTAATGAAGTTGAGCAGGTAGCAGAATGAGAAATTGTTGATGCGCTGATGTTTTGGTCGCAGGCCACCCAGCTGGAAATATTTCCTAAAGTGGTGAGCGGTGAAGTAAGTGGATTCACTTTTTGTTTACCACCCTTTATAAACTCACTGTGGTATTTTTCAAAAATTGATGTTGCTCCTCTGGAAGAGCCTATACTAATACCAAACTCCTCTTTTGAATTCCATCCGGCTTGCTTTACAGCGATCCTTGATGCCTCAATTGCATAAAGTACACTAGGGTCAAGTTGCTGATACTTCTTTTCATTGATAAGTCTTGAGATTGATTCTTTTGACTCCAATGAAATAGCCGCGATCCATTCTTCTTTGTTGGTAATCTTTACTTTTTCAAAACAGTGCTGATTATCCTGATATCTCTTCCAAACAGATTCAGTATTTGTACCCAAAGATGAAATGCTTCCATAACCACTTATCGCTATTTTTAAGTTTTTCATTTAGAATTATGCTGAATTTCTATTTAAAGTTGGGGCAATAAGTATCCACATTTATCTTGATATAAAAAATCAATAAACATCATACCATCTTAGGGTTAAATTGATTTTTCAAAGTGTTTTAAATTGGAATCCCTGTTCAGAAAGATTTTCAAGAACGAGAGGTAGGGCGTATTCAAGAATCCTGAATGCTTTCAGACTATCGTGAAAAACAATGATTGAACCATTTTTGCAATGCCTTAATACATTTCTTACACATTGTTCTTTTGAAATTCTTTCATCAAAATCGCCACTCAGTACATCCCACATAATAATTTCAGTCATGGGGTGTTGTCTTTTAATCGCTTTAATCTGCGATTTTTTTATTCTTCCATAGGGGGGTCTGAAAATGCGGGTACTCGTAAGAGTTGATCCTTTTATTACATTTTCAATATAATCCTTGTCGGAGGATTTCCAGCCTTTAAGATGATTGTAGGTATGATTTCCAATTGTATGCCCTTCAGAGATTACATCTGCCAGAATTGATGAATGCTTATTTACATTGTCACCGATACAAAAGAAAGTAGCCTTGCAATTGAATTTTTTAAGAGTATTTAATACGTAGGGTGTAACAACTGGTATGGGTCCGTCGTCAAAAGTGATATATACAAATTTCTCATTTCGGCTTTTATACCAAGTCAAAGTTGGGTAAAACCATCTTAACCAGAAGGGGGAATATGTTAAATACAATGCCTTTTACTAATTTATCACGAAGATAAATATGTTATTAATTAAATGATAGTATTTTAGCTCGGATTTGCATCCTAACCAATCTTGTTGAATAATATATGAAACATACAATCCTTAAGGTCTACAACAGATTTAGTATTTTTTCCTTGTTACTTGCCTGTTCATTTACAGATTCTGTTCTTGCACAGGAACGGATCACATTGAAGAGGGCAACCGAGCTAGTAATAGAAAATAACCTACAAATTAAGCAGGCTAAGTTTTCTGAGGCAATTTCAGAGGTGAACCTGAATCAGTCTAAACTTGCTCTTTACCCTACATTAAATGCGAATACTGGCTTGAATTTTAACTATGGCCGAAGTATTGACCTAAACTCCAACCAGTTTATCAATCGTGCAATTACTTCCAATAATGCCACAGTTATCTCCAATACAAACTTGTTTCAGGGTTTCAGGAGAATGAACGAAATATCCCAAAACAAAGTCCAGCTTGAAGCAGACAAGAGTAATACCCAAAAAGTTAAGAATGATCTGGTTTTGGCTGTTGTAACGAATTATTTATCAGTACTAAATGCTCAGGATCTTTTAACTGCATCAAGGCAGCAACTGGATATTGCTAACCAGCAACTTGATATTGAGCAAAAATTCTTTGACGTTGGAAATAGAACATTGGCCGACCTTGCACAATCCAAATCTCAGAGGGCTACTGCTGAACTGAATTTAACCAATGCAAGGAATCAGGTTGATCTTGCTTTTTTGGACCTTGCACAATTGTTGGAACTTGATCCTTCCATACCCTTTGAAATTGAAAAACCACAAATAGACAATATTATAAATGTTAACGCTGCTTATTCGGCCTTAGATGTTTTTAAAACTGCTTCTTTGAATTTTCCGGATATTAAACTTGCGGAGTTAAGAAAGCAAGTATTTGAGAAAGAAATTGACATTGCCAGAGCAGGGTATTTCCCCTCACTTAGCTTACAGAGTGGTTTGAATACCCGTTATTCGAACGGAACCTTTTTCGATAACTCCTTTGGTGAACAGGTGAGAGATAACTTCAACCAATTCCTTGGTTTTGGATTGACTATTCCAATTTTCAACGGACTTTTAACAAAATCTAACGTTCGCAGAGCAAATATTAATTTTCAAAATGCGATGGTATCTGAGCAACTTGCAAAAAATAATCTGAATAAAGTTATCAATCAGGCCGTTTATGATTTAAGAGCAGCAGAAAAGCGTTTTTACTCTGCCCAAACTGCTTACGAATCCTCAAAGGAAGCGTTTAATGTAATTGAACAACGATACGCAGTTGGATTGGTTAATTCACTAGATTTTAATCAGGCCCAAACAAATTTAAATAAAGCACAGTTTGATCAGATTCAGGCACGCTATGATTTTATTTTCAGAAGTAAAGTAATTGATTTTTATCTGGGTAATCCAATCACATTTTAATCAGAAATTTCCCCCTAAAATAAAAAAAATGGCAAAGAAAAGTAATACATTAAAATATGTGCTCATTGGAGCAGGAGTCCTCGTGCTTGCGTCAGTTGCGGGTAATAAGTTAGGTTGGTTTGGAAAAACTGACCTTATTAAAGTTGCAGTCGAGAAGGTTCAAAAACGAACCATCATAGAAACAGTTTCTGCCAGTGGAAAGGTGCAGCCTGAAGTTGAAGTCAAGCTAAGTGCTGAAGTATCTGGTGAGGTAGTAGAACTCCATGTTAAAGAGGGCGATGTTGTAAAAAAAGGACAATTGTTGTGTAAGGTTCGACCTGACATTTTACAGTCTGGTTATGACCGTGCAGTCGCTTCCCTCAATAGCCAGCGGGCTTCACTTGCCAGTACACAACAACAACTTAAACAGTCTGAGGCTAATTTTACCAATATCGAGGCAAGGTATAAACGTAATCTGGAACTGTATGGTAAAAAAGTAATCTCTGAGGCAGAATTTGATGCGGTGAAAGCCGAGTTTATGGGAGCTAAGGCCAGTTTGGAATCTGTTCGCCAGAATGTTGTTGGTTCCCGTTTTGGTGTCGACCAATCGTCTGCTTTGGTCAAAGAGGCCGGAGCCAATCTTGCCAGAACTACAATTTATGCTCCTGTTGACGGGGTAATATCTAAGCTTTCTGTTGAACTGGGTGATCGTATTCTTGGTACTGTACAGATGGCAGGTACTGAGATTATGAGGATATCAAATTTGAGTTCTATGGAAGTTAGCGTTGATGTAAATGAAAGTGATATTAACCGGGTTACAGTTGGTGACCTTGCTGATATTGAAGTAGATGCATTCCAAAATCAGAAGTTCAAAGGTGAAGTGACTGAGATTGCAAGTTCCTCAAGTGTTGTTGGAACTTCCACTGATCAGGTAACAAATTTTACAGTGAAGGTTCGGATTTTACCAGAATCTTATGCTAAACTGCTTCGTTCTGATAGTGCTAATCCATCTCCATTCCGTCCGGGACTTTCAGCTACGGTAGATATACAAACAGAACAGTTCAATGGTATTGCTGTTCCTATCCAGTCGGTAACCATACGTGATGAAAAGAAAGATGCAAAAGAAGGTGTAAAAGAAGGTAAACCATCAACTGCACCAAGCTCAGATAAGAAAGAAAAGGAGAAGAATGCAGAACCTGTTAAAGAATATGTATTTATTTATAATGCCGGAAAGGTAAAGCAGGTACAGGTTACCACCGGTATTCAGGACGATACCTACATTTATATTAAAACAGGTTTGAAGGGTTCTGAAGAAGTAGTTTCGCTTCCATTTACTGCCATTTCAAAAACACTGAAAGACGGTTCAGTGGTTGAGAAAGTTGATAAGGAAAAGCTTTTTAAAGCCGATGGTAAAGAGTAATTTACCAAAATTAACTATATTTCCCGCTTAATGTACTGATATTTACAGTTCATTAAGCTGGATTATATGGTACAAATTGATAAAAAGGTAGCTGTAGTAGGAGGAGGTAGTTGGGCGACTGCAATTGTAAAGATCCTTTGTGATAACCTGATTGGTAAAGAGATCTATTGGTGGATGCGAAATCTGGAATCGATAGATCATATCAGACAATACAATCACAATCCACACTATCTTAGTTCTGTAGAAATCAGAATCCCTGATGAGAATCTAAGCACCAACCTCAAAGAAATAATTGCCCCCTGTGAATTTATTCTTCTGAATGTTCCTGCAGCCTTTTTAAAAGATGCATTGACCGGGATTAGTTCACAAGAACTTAAAGGCAAAAAGATCATTTCTGCAATTAAAGGAATAGTTCCAGATGAAAATATGATCATTGGGGAATTTCTGAACAGGCATTATAATATTCCATTTAGTAATATCATTGTAATCAGTGGCCCCTGCCATGCCGAAGAGGTAGCATTAGAGAAGTTATCCTATCTGACCATAGCATCCCAGAATGCGGACCTTGCTACAGATTTCGCAGCAATGTTAAATACCAGGTATATTAAAACAAATGTTTCTGATGATATTTATGGAACGGAGTATTCGGCTGTTCTAAAAAATATTTATGCCATAGCCAGTGGAATTTGTCGGGGTATAGGTTATGGAGATAATTTCCAGGCCGTACTTATTTCAAATGCAATTCGCGAGACTTCCCGTTTTGTAGAAGCTATACATCCAATTCAAAGAGACATTCAGGAATCTGCTTATTTAGGGGATCTTTTGGTAACCGCCTATTCACAATTCAGTCGTAACCGTACTTTCGGATACATGGTTGGAAAGGGTTATACAGTTACATCTGCCCAACTGGAAATGAACATGATTGCAGAGGGGTATTATGCTGTAAATTGCCTTCATCAGATTAATAAAGCCTATAAAGTTAATATGCCTATTTGTAGGGCGGTCTATGCAATTCTTTATGAACGGCATTCTCCTCAAATTGAGATGAAATTATTGTCGGAGCAGCTGACGTGATTGTGAGGATTGAGTATCAAGAACCAAGAACCAAGAGCCAAGACAAATTCTTGTAGGATTGCTATTTCTGGTATGTCAGCAGTTTCTGTCTTGATTCTTGGATCTTGACTTTTGGTTCTATTTCAGTCTTGATTCTTGGTTCTCGGCTCTTGGCTAAAAAAAAGGAGCAAAAACAAGGTTTTAACCTCGTCCTTGCTCCTTTTTCTATGCTCTTTTATCTCTTAAATGCGTCTGCGTCTGTCGCCGCCTTCACGACGTGCTCCACCCGTGTTGCTACCGCTTCGTTCTTCACGGCGTTTGCCGGAAAAATCACGGAAACCACCACCGCCGCTTCCGCCACGGTATCCGCCACCACTGCCACCTTCTCTGCGTCCGCCACTTCCGCCGCTGCCACGGTATGAACCAGAACCACCACGGTCACCGCCTCCGGCATCACGGTCGCCAGCTAATTCAATACGAACACTTCTTCCCTGGAAGTCAACAGATTTGAAACCTTCAACAACCTGGTTAACTGCAGAATCTTCAACTTCAAAAAATGTAAAAACCCCTTTCAGGTCAATTTTTCCTACACTCTTTCCACTGATCCTGGTATTGTTGCAAATAAATCCCAGCATATCTCCACGGGTAAAATCATCAACAGAACCCAGATTCATAAACAATCGGGTATATCCTGCGTTTGAACCTGATCTCATTGGACGTTCAGACCGATCGCCTCTGTCTGAGCGCTCAAATCCTCTGTCATCAGAAGAAACATTAAGATCGGGAGCTTTAGAATAGTACTCAAGGAAACGGTTAAACTCAAGGGAAGCGAATCTTTTAATGATTTCTTCTTTGTCCAGATCTTTAAATTCTTCCATAATTCTTGGAATATATTGTTCGATCTGATCCTGATTAACTTCTACATTATGTACTTTATGAACCAGCGCAAATAATTGTTTTTCGCAAACGTCAAATCCGGTAGGGATATCGGCTTTTGTAAACTGCTTTCCGATAGTTCTTTCGATATGTCGGATTTTCCCCAGTTCTTTAGAGTTGATAATTGCAATAGAAATACCTGTTTTTCCTGCACGACCTGTACGGCCACTACGGTGGGTATAATTTTCTATTTCATCTGGCAATGAGTAATTGATTACATGAGTGACATCATTTACATCAATTCCTCTTGCAGCAACATCTGTAGCAATTAGTAATTGAAGACTTCGTTCACGATAACGCTTCATTACCTTATCGCGCTGCTGTTGAGATAAGTCGCCGTGCAGCGCGTCTGCATTGTATCCATCCTTCATTAAGGATTCAGCAATTTCCTGAGTTTCTATTTTGGTGCGACAAAAAACGATGCCGAAGATTTCAGGATTAAAATCAACAATACGCTTAAATGCGGCATATTTGTCTCTTGCTTTTACAATATAATACTCATGTTCGATATTGACATTTCCGGTATTTTTGGTACCCATAGTCAGTTCGAATGGATCAGTCATGTACTTTTTTGCTATCCGGCGAACTTCATTTGGCATGGTTGCGGAGAATAACCAGGTTTTTTTGTCGTCAGGAGTTGTTGACAAAATGCTGTCAATATCTTCCTGAAAACCCATATTAAGCATCTCATCTGCTTCATCAAGTACTACGAATTGTACCTGAGTAAAATCAATTGCTTTACGATTGATAATGTCAAGCATACGGCCCGGAGTGGCCACGACGATCTGAACACCACGTTTAATCTGGCGTAACTGATCTGAAATGTTTGCTCCGCCATAAACAGCAACGACTTGAACGTTTTTCATGTTTTTGGCGTAGTTTTTTATGTCGCTGGTGATCTGCAAGCAGAGTTCGCGTGTAGGACATAAAATTAGCGCTTGTGGATAATTTTCTTCAAAATCCAATAATTCTAATAGGGGGAGGCCGAAGGCTGCCGTTTTACCGGTTCCTGTTTGAGCTAATCCGACAAAATCGTTGCTGCCTGAAAGTAATACCGGGATAGATTGCTCCTGGATTGGTGTGGGATTTTCGAATCCCAGATCAGTAATGGCATTAACAATATCATGACGGATACCCAAGGTACTAAATGGGTTCATGATAATTTTTATAGCTCTCAGCTATATTGCTGAAAGCGCCGCAAAGGTAAGGTTTT